>JAOPWO010000148.1 GCA_025965635.1 Modestobacter sp.
GGCCGGTAGTTGAGGGCACGCCGACCCTTGCTGCCGCTCCGAGCGCGGTGGAGTCGCACCAGCCATCGGCACGATACGACCGAAGGCGATCCGGAAGGCGTGGTGGGGCTGACTGCTGGTGGCGTGGGTGCTCGTCGCCCTGCTGCTCGCCCTCGGGGTGAGCGCCGCCGCTCGGGCCATCAAGCGCGAGGAGAGGGCAGCGGCGTCAGCCGAGCCGCCTGAGGAGCCACCCACCGAGCCGGGCGCCGAGCTGCGGGTGGCCCCGGCAGGCCTATCGCGGCGCCTGCACCTCAGCGCGGGATTTCGGGCAGGGCCTCGTCGCTGAACTCGTCGGCGTTCTGGCCGAGCGAGTCGGTGTGCAGGTAGCCCCACATGCGTTCCCCGGTCGCGGCGTCGAGGTGGACGACGCTGGCCGGGCCCTCGCGGCCAGTGCCCAGAACGGGTGCGGTGAAGAACTCGACCGAGTCCGGCGTCAGCCCGCGCAGCGAGTACGCCATCGTGGCCATGGCGGTGTTGCTCACCCCGTCATCGACGGCCACGGCGCTGGTCACCGCGAGCAGCGTGCCGTCGAGCTTGCCCGGGCTGGTGAACACGTCCTGGCTGAACAGCTTGCCGAACATCGAGCGCAGGTAGTTCTGCTGCCGGCGGACCCGGTCGAAGTCGCCGCCGGCCAGGTCGTAGCGCTGCCCGACGTACCAGCGGGCCTGGTCGCCGGTCAGGTGGTTCACCCCGGCGGTGAAGGTGTACGGCCCGTTGCTGGTGGTCTCGGCGACGACGACGTCGACCCCGCCGAGGTCGTCGGTGACCTGGATCAGCCCGTCGAAGTCGATCGCCGCGAAGTGGTCGATGCGCACCCCGGTCAGCTGCTCCACGGTCTGGATCAGCAGAGTGGGGCCGCCGAACGCGTACGCGGCGTTGATCTTGTCATTGCCGCGGCCGGGGATGTCGACCCATGAGTCGCGGGGGATCGAGACGACCTGGGCGTGCTGCCGGTCGCCGGAGAAGCGAGCAATCATGATCGCGTCGGACCGGGCGTCGGGCAGGTCGCCGCGTGCCAGCTCCGCGCGGGTATCCGAGCCGACCAGCAGGAACGTGACCGGATCGGCACCCGCGACCGGGGAGGGCGCCGCCGGGCGGGGTGTCTGCTCGAGACCGGCGAACACATCGCCGACCCGCGCGATGTTGCCGCCGTAGCGGTTGCCGAGGAACCACAGTCCGCTGCCGACGGCCAGCGCGAGGACCACGCCCAGGACGCCGAGGGCGATCAGCGTGCGGCGCAGCCGGCGGTGCCGGCGCGGCGGAGCCTGGTGTCCACTGCCGTCGCCGTTGGTCGACGTGCGTCCCGCAGCCCTCGGAGAGGCGCCCGGCCGCTCGTGCCCCACGCCGTGCCCCCGTTGCTCGCTCGTCCTGTCGCCCGACAGTAGCTGCGGGGCGCGGTGGTACCGGCGTCCCGGCCGATCCGTCACCTCACCGGACCCGCACGGCACTCTCGCCTCACCCATCCGCGGGCGCGGGGTGGCCTGCTGGCATCGGACGGTCTGCCCCTTCTACGGTTGACCGACGAGGCACCGCGGTGGCGCCCGACGGGGAGACGACGCATGAAGATCTCGGTCATCGGCTGCGGCTACCTGGGCGCGGTGCACGCCGCCTCGATGGCCGAACTCGGTCACGACGTCGTCGGCATCGACGTGGACCGGCCGAAGGTCGAGCTGCTCGCCTCGGCCAAGGCGCCGTTCTACGAGCCCGGGTTCGAGGAGCTGCTGGCCCGCACGCTGGCCACCGGCCGGTTGCGGTTCAGCGCCGACATGGCCGACGCCGCCGATGCCGTCCTGCACTTCGTCTGCGTGGGCACCCCGCAGAAGCGCGGCGAGTACGCCGCCGACCTGCGCTACGTCGAGTCGGCTGTCGACTCGCTGATCGCGGTGCTCAAGCCCGGTGACCTGGTGGCCGGTAAGTCCACCGTCCCGGTGGGGACGGCGGCCCGGCTGGCCGAGCTGGTCACCGGCAAGGTCCCGGGCGCGATGCTGGCCTGGAACCCGGAGTTCCTCCGCGAGGGCTTCGCCGTCCAGGACACCCTGCACCCCGACCGGCTGGTCTACGGCCTGCCGCCCGGCCCCGAGGCAGACGCCGCCCGCGCCATGCACGACGAGGTCTACGCGACCATCGTCGCCGCCGGCACCCCGCTGGTGGTCACCGACTACGCCACCGCCGAGATGGTGAAGACGGCGGCCAACTCCTTCCTGGCCACCAAGATCTCCTTCATCAACGCGATGGCCGAGCTGTGCGAGGCCACCGGCGCCGACGTGAAGCAGCTGGCCGACGCCATCGGCCACGACGACCGGATCGGCCGCAAGTTCCTCAACGCCGGCCTCGGTTTCGGGGGCGGCTGCCTGCCCAAGGACATCCGCGCCTTCATGGCCCGCGCCGGCGAGCTGGGGGCCGACCAGGCGCTCACGTTCCTGCGCGAGGTCGACAACATCAACATGCGCCGCCGGATCCGGATGGTGGAGCTGGCCCGCGAGGTCTGCGACGGGTCGCTGTTGGGCAAGCGGGTGGCGGTGCTCGGCGCGGCGTTCAAGCCCGACTCCGACGACATCCGCGACTCCCCGGCGCTGAACGTCGCCGCCCAGCTCCAGCTGCAGGGCGCGGTCGTGCAGGTCACCGACCCGGCCGCCGGGGACAACATCCGTCGCAGCTGGCCGCAGCTCGACGTCGTCGACACCGCTGAGGAGGCCGCCGACCGGGCCGACGCCGTCCTGGTGCTCACCGAGTGGAAGCAGTACCGCGAGCTCGACCCGGTCGCGTTCGGCAAGCTGGTGAAGCAGAAGCGCGTGCTCGACGGGCGCAACGCGCTCGACCGCGACCAGTGGCTGGCCGCCGGCTGGACCTACCGGGCACTCGGACGCCGCGCGGGCTGATCGTTCCCGGGGCGGGACGTCGCCGCGTTACCGTGCGGCCATGTTCCGCTGGCTCGGCGCGCTGGTCGCCGCGGCGTCCCTCACCTGGTTCGCC
>JAOPWO010000329.1 GCA_025965635.1 Modestobacter sp.
CCGGGGGGCGGGCGTCGCCCCCGGGGCGCCGTCGCCGCCGGCGGGCACCGCGCGCGGTGCCGCGGCCAGCGCGGTCTGCACCTCGGACTCCTCCATCTCGGCGAGCAGGGTCACCTGCTCGTCGGTCGAACCGATCACCAGCACCCGGCCGGCCACCCGCAGCACCGAGACGCTGCTCGCCCGGCCCATGCGCTGCCGGGCGACGACCTCGATGAGGCCGTTGCCCTGGCCCAGCCCGCGCTTCTTGGCCAGCCGTGAGGCGAAGAGCAGCACCGCGGCGATGAAGGCGAGGGACAGGACGAGGCGGACGAGCATCCAGGTCATGCCCGGGCTCCGGCTTCGGGCCGCTCCTCGACCGAGGTGGTCGTCATGGCGCCGCGGGCCCGAACTCGGTCGCGTCCGTCACGATCTCGCTGATCCGGAGGCCGAAGTCCTCGTCGACGACGACGATCTCGCCGCGGGCGATCAGGGTGCCGTTGACCAGCAGGTCGGCCGGTGCGCTGGCGGCCCGGTCGAGCTCGATGACCTCACCCGGGTACAGCGACAGGAGCTCCTGCACCGTCATCCGGGTCCGGCCGATCTCGACGGTGACCTCCATGGCCACGTTGCGCAGCAGGTCCAGGCTGCCGCGCCGCTCACGGGGTGCCTCGGGGAGGGTGACCTGCAGGGCGAAGGTCGCCTCGACGGCACCGCCGGACAGCAGCGGCACGGCGACGAACATGCCCTTGTCCCGCAGGCCGTCGAGCGCGGCGACGACGTCCTCGACCCGCTCGGAGGAGACCCGGACCCGGCCGAGGGTGGCCGCGGCGGCCTCCAGGGCCGGGCGCAGTGCGGCCGCGACGTCCATCCGTCCCACCGGGGAGTTGGCGAGCGCGGACACCACCTCGGCGGACAGCACCAGGACGACGTCCCCGCTGACCTCCCCGGTGAGCCGGGCGGTGACCGCCGCGGCGGCCTGCGGGGGCAGGTGCAGCGCCTCGGGGTCCCCGGTCGGGTCACCAGCGACGAGCGCGGCCGAGGCCGGCAGCAGCGTGGCCGCCGCCTGGGCCGCGGCGACGACGGCGGCAGCGATGGTGTCGGACTCGGGTGAGCGCTCGATGCCGAAGGCGGTGGTCATGAGTGGTCCTTTCCGCCGGTTGGGTCGGGGACGATCTCGGCGGCCAGTCGGCGCCGGTGGTTGCTGGCGATCGCGTGGGCGAACGTCTCGTGGTTGGTGGTGACCTCCAGCGGGCTGTCCCGCGGGTGCCGCAGCAGCAGGACGTCGCCGACGGCGAGGTCGAGGAGGTCGGCGGAGGGCACCCGGAGCGGGGCGAACCGCACGCTCACGTCGACCGGCACCTGGCTGATCCGCTCGGTCAGCGCCACCGTCGCCCGCTGCCGCTTGCGCAGCGCGGACTCGGTCACCTGCGGGGATGCGGCGTTGTTCAGCGCGGGGGCGAAGGAGGAGAACGGGAGCATGAGGGTGGCCTCGGGCTCCCGGTTGCCGATCCGCATCCGGTGCGAGGCGACCATCACGGTCTCCGACCCGGCGGCGGCCTGGGCCAGTTGCGGGTTGTACTCCAGGCCCGCGAGCGCCGGCTGGATCGGCGTGAGGGAGGTGAAGGTGTCGGCCAGCTCGCCGAGCAGCCGCTCGAGCAGGTGCGCGGTGATGGAGGTCTCCATCGCCGTCATCGGCCGGTTGGGCTGATCGGCGCCACCGGCGCCACCGAGCATGTGGTCGACGATGGCCATGGCGGTGTCCAGCGGGTACACCAGCAGGCCCTTGCCGGGCAGCGGTTCCAGCGTGAACGTGGCGATGAAGCACTGCGCCGGCAGCGTGGCGATGTAGTCGTCGTAGGAGTACTGCTCGATGCCGTCGAGCTCCATGCGCGCGGCGGTGCGCAGCATCGAGGTCAGGACCGTGGTGGCCTGGCGGGCGAACGCCTCCTGGGCGATCTGCGGGATCCGGACGTGCTCGCGGGAGAGCTTCGTGGGCCGGCGGAAGTCGTAGGTGCGCGGCTCGCTGCGGCGACGTCCGGTCCCGGGGGATGACCGCGGGACGGCGCTGCGCGCGTCGACCACGGTGTCGGGCAGAGTCACGACACCCTCATCGGCGGGAGGTGCACCCACCCTGACCGGACGACCCGGGTGCACGGGGCGGAGCGGTGCACCCGGGGCGGATGGGACTACTGGGTCACGTACTCCGTGTAGTAGATCGACATGACCTCGCCGTGGTACGCCTCGACGATCGAGGTCTGCAGGGCGGCCTTCATGGCCTCCCGGTTGGTCTGGACGTCGGACAGCGCGGCGCCGGAGAACTGGGCGATCGCCAGGTCGAGGGCCTTGGAGCCGTCGGGGTCACCGCCGTGCCCGGCGCTCTCGTCGTAGGCGGTGGTGAACTGCAGGGCCAGGCCCAGCTTCAGGTAGCTGCCGCCGGCGAGGTTGATGGCCACCGGGTCCACCGACAGCACCACGCTGCCGGGCTCCGGCGCCGGTTCGGCCTCGGCCGGCCCGGTGAAGACGAAGAAGTACAGCCCGGCGCCGAGGACCAGCACGGCGACCAGGCCCACGATGAGCAGCACCTTCTTCCGCCCGCCCCCGCCCTCCGTCCCGTCCGCGTCGGTGGCGGGTGCCTTGGTCTTCCTTCTCATGGGTGGCTCTCCTCGGAGGTGGCCGCCGGCGTGGCAGCGACCGGGGCGGGGGCGGTGGTCGGGGTGTCCGCCGGGGCCACGGCGGCCAGGCCGGGCAGGAGTTCGTTGGCCTCGGCGGAGGCGGCGGACAGGACGATGACGTCGACCCGCCGGTTGACGGTGGCGTACGCCGGGTCGGAGTCGGGGACGAGCGGCCGGGTGCTCCCGTAGCCGGCCGCCGACAGCCGCTCCTCGGCGATGCCGTCGCGCTCGGCCAGGTGGCGCAGCACCGTGGTGGCGCGCACCGCCGACAGCTCCCAGTTCGACGGCCAGGCGCCGCCCCGGGTGACGGGGATGGAGTTGGCGTGGCCCTCGACCCGGAGCTGGTTGGGCAGCGCGGCCAGCGTCGGTGCCAGCGCGTCCAGGACGGTGGCCCCCTGGCGCTGCAGCGCCGCGGACTCCGGCGCGAAGAGGACCGGGTCGGAGACCACGTGCACGACCAGGCCGCGTTCGTCGATGTCGAACCGCGCGGCGCCGGACTGACCGGCCGCGGCCAGCGCGGACTCGAGGGCCTCCCGGACCGCGGCGAGCTCGTCGTAGGCACCGCGGGCCTCGGCGGCTGTCCGCCTGGCCTGCTGCGCGGCCGCGGCCTCCGCGGCCTCCTCCTCCTCCTCGGTCTGCTCGACGCCGTCGATGGCCGCCTCCCGGGCGACCTGCACCGGCGCGAGCGGACTCTCGGTCTCCCCCTCGATCGCCGCACCGGCGTCCAGGATCGTCACCGGGGCGCCGAACCCCTCCTGCAGGCCCTGGGAGAAGTCGGTGAACTTCTCCTGGTCCACCTGGCTCATCGCGAACAGCACGATGAACAGGCACATCAGCAGCGTCACCATGTCGGCGTAGGAGACGAGCCACCGTTCGTGGTTCTCGTGCTCCTCCTCGACGTGCTTCCTGGGCCGCCGACCGCGGCCGGCGGAACCGCCGGCGTTCTTGCTCATGCCGCCTCGCGCTGCTGCTCACTCGGCGGGACCAGGGACGACAGCTTCTGGCGCACCGTGCGGGGGCTGGTGCCGGCCTGGATCTCGGCGATGCCCTCGACCAGCAGCTCCATCTGGGCCGCCTGGAGGTCGCTGGTGCGGCTGATCTTGGCGCCCATCGGCAGCCAGAAGAAGTTGGCCGTGAGCACGCCCCACAGCGTGGCCACGAACGCCCCGGCGATGAGCGGACCGAGGCTCTCCGGGTTGCCCAGGTTCTCCAGCACGTGGATCAGCCCGACGACGGTGCCGATGATGCCCACGGTGGGCGCGTAGCCGCCCATGGCGTTGAAGAACTTGACGGCGACCTTGTCCTCGGCCTTCTTCGCCGAGATCTCCCCCTCGAGGATGCCGCGGAGGTCCTCGGGGTCGGTGCCGTCGATGCCCATCTGCAGACCGCGCTTGAGGAACGGGTCGTCGATCGCCCTGACCTCGGCCTCGAGGGCCAGCAGGCCCTCCTTGCGGGCCTTCTCGGCCAGGCTGACCAGGGTCTGGATCCGCTCGGTGGCCGGCGGCAACGCCGGCGGCATGAGGGCCATCTTGAACCAGGCGCCGATCTTCTTGACGTCGGCCATCGTGGAGCCGGCGATGGCGGCACCGAAGGTGCCGCCGAAGACGAGGATCAGCGGGGGGATGAGCACGATGGCCATGGGGGACGAGCCCTCCAGGACCATCAGCGTCAGCAGCGAGACGACGGCGAGGACGATGCCGATCAGGGTGGCCGGGTCCATGGGTCAGCGCTCCTCTCGGTTCGGGAAGTGGATGACCGAGGAGGTGTCGCCGGCCGGCTCCGCCGGCGCGTCCGGGAGGCGGTACTGGCCGCGGTCCATCTGGAAGGCCACGGCGTGCACGCTGGCGCGGTAGTCGCGGATCTCCCGCAGGACGACGTCGACGCTCTCGGCGACGACGTACTTGGTGTCGTCGACCAGGTGGATGACGGTGTCGGGGTGTCCCTCGACCCGTTCGATCAGGTCGGGGTTGAGCGCGAAGTGCTCCCCGTTCAAGCGCGTCACACGGATCACGGGGTTCCTTCGGTCGGTGGGGTGGGCCCGCTGGGTGGGTCCCGGCTGCCGTGCTGTGCCATCGGCCTCCGCGAGGCCCTTCATCAGCGCTTGAGCTGGACCAGGTCCTGCAGGATCTCGTCGGAGGTGGTGATCACGCGGCTGTTCGCCTGGAACCCGCGCTGGGCGAGGATCAGGCCGGTGAACTCCTCGGCCAGGTCGACGTTGGACATCTCCAGCGCACCCGCGTTCAGCGAACCGCGGCCGCCGGTGCCGGCTGTGCCGATCAGCGCGAGACCGGAGTTGTTCGCCGGCCGGTAGCTGCTGCTGCCGGCCTTCTCCAGGCCGCCGGGGTTGGCGAACGTGGCCAGCGCGAGCCGGCCGATCGACTTGCTCTCACCGTTGGAGAAGACACCGGTGATCGTGCCGTCGTCCCCGAGGCTGAAGGTCTCCAGCACGCCGGCGCTGTAGCCGTTCTGCGCGGGGGCCGTGACGGTGCTCGGGCTGCCGTACTGGGTGACCGAGCGCAGGTCGACCGTCACCGGCCCGGTCCAGCCGGCCGGCAGGTTGTCCAGCGTGAGGGCCGAGGGGCTGGTGGTGGTGAGCGCCCCGCTGCTGGTGAAGGTGAGGGCAGCCGGGGTCGTCATCATGCTGACCGGGGCGCCGGTGCTGGGATCGGGCCGGGTCGCGTGGGCGGTCCAGCCGGTGCCGGTCTTCTCGAAGACGTAGGAGACCGGGATCTCCTTGCCGGCGTTGTCGTACATGGTGATCTGCGTCTCGATCGTGGTGCCGGTCGCGGCGGACGCGGAGAGGTTGCCCGCCAGCACGCCGGTGCCGGTGGCCTTGGGTGCGCTGCCCTGGCCGAAGGGGACCGTCAGGTCGCCGATCTTGCCGTTGGTGTCGATCACGCCGTCGGCGGTGGCCGGCCAGCCCTGCAGGATGGCCCCGCTGTCGGTGATCATGTTGCCCGCCTGGTCGAAGCCGAAGGACCCCGAGCGGGTGAACAGCTGCTGGTTGCCCGACTGCACGACGAAGAACCCGTCGCCCTCGATCATGAAGTCCGTGGCGCGCCCGGTGCTCTGGGTCGCACCCTGCGTCCAGTTCGTGCTGATGCCGGCGATCTTGACCCCCAGGCCGACCTGCGCCGGGTTGCTGCCACCGGTGCCGTCCCCCGGGGCGCCGCCGGACCGCAGCGTCTGGGACAGGGCGGCCTCGAACACGGCCTGCTGGCTCTTGTAGCCGACGGTGTTGACGTTGGCGATGTTGTTGCCGGTGACGTCGAGCTTGGTCTGGTGGGCACGGAGGCCGGAGATCGCGGAGAACATGGAACGGAGCATGGGAGGGGACTCCTCGAGTCGGGGATCGGGCGCCGGGATGGCGGGGGAGTGCCGAGCAGCAGCGGTCAGCCGGTGGGCAGGGAGACCTCGGTCAGCCGGCCCATCGGCACGGGGACGCCGCCGACCACGGCCACCGGCTCGCTGTCGCCGCCGGCGAGCCGGACGGCGCTGACCGTGCCGGACCTCGTCGTCCCGTCGGTGTCGGTGTAGGAGACGGTGTGGCCGACCATCGCGCCGGCGCTCAGCGCCCGCTGCATGGTCACCAGGGCGGCGTTCTGGGTGGCGAGCTGCTCGAGCTTCTCCACCTGGGTGAACGTGGCGGTCTGCGCCATGAACTCGCTGCTGCTCGTCGGGTTGCTCGGGTCCTGGAAGCGCATCTGGGCGACGAGGAGCTTGAGGAACGTGTCCTTGCCCATCTGGTCGCTGCGGTTGACCTCGGCGCTGGGCTTGGTGGTCGCGGCCGCGGTGCTGCCGGAGATCGGGCTGGTCATCGGGGGTCGGCTCCGTCTCAGACTCGGATGTCCACGCCGGAGGACGCGGAGGGGCGGAGGGCAGGGGCGGGGCCCTCGCCGGAAGAAGTTGCGGCGGTGCTCCAGGCGCGGGACCGGTGCGGGGGCTGGCCCTGCTGCTGGCCGCCGTTGCCGCGCAGGTCGGCCAGGAGCTGCTCGGCCGTGCGGCTCCCGCCGCCGTCGCGCGGGGCATCCGGGTCGACGGACAGGCGGGAGAAGCTCAGGCCGGCGGCCTCCAGCTCGCGGCGGAGCTCGGGGAGGGCGTCGGCCAGCGCCTGCCGGCCGTGCTCGGACGCACCGCGCAGCACCAGGTCCAGCGTGCCGTCGGTGATGGTCACCTGGACCGTCACCTCGCCGAGCGCGTCGGGCGTGAGGACGACGGTCATCGTCTGTGCGCCGTCGGGCGCGTTGTGCAGCACCGCCAGCTGCGGGGCGAGCTGGGCGGCGACCGGCGTCTCGCGGGCTCCCGGGGCCGGCGCGACGGACGGCGT
>JAOPWO010000170.1 GCA_025965635.1 Modestobacter sp.
CGGGTTTCACCCTGCAGGTGGTCGAGCCGCACCTCAACGGCCCCGGGGGAGAGGTCCCCGTCCTCTTCGCCCGGAGCCCGCGGGCAGCCGCCGGTGCGGGGGTCCCCGTCGTCCTGTCCGGTCAGGGGGTCGCCCCCGCCGGCGCGAGCATCGAGGCCTTCGCCGACCTCGGGCTCGAGCTCGTCCCCGGCACCGGTCTCCTCGCGGCCACCGTCCCCGGCTCCCTGGGAGCCTGGCTGACGTTGCTGCGGGACCACGGCACCCTCCCGCTGGACGCCGTCCTGCGCTTCGCCATCGAGTACGCCGAGTCCGGTCACCCGCTCCATCCACGGGTGTCCGCGACCGTCGCCTCGGTCTCCGAGCACTTCCGCACCCAGTGGCCTACCTCGGCCGCCACCTGGCTCGCCCCCGACGGAGCACCCCCCGCCGCCGGTCACCTGTTCCGCAACCCGGTCCTCGCCTCGACCTACCGCCGACTGCTCGATGCAGCGCGCGGTCCCTCCCGAGAGGCATCGATCGACGCGGCACTCGCGGCCTGGTACACGGGGTTCGTCGCCGAGGCGATCGACGAGTTCTGCCGGTACCCGGCGATGGACGACTCCGGTCGTCAGCACCGCGGGTTTCTGACCGGGCACGACTTGGCCAGCTGGACGGCGACGTACGAGCCACCAGTCACGTTGGACTGGCAGGGGTGGACGCTCGCGAAGGCCGGGCCGTGGTCGCAAGGGCCGGCGCTGCTCCAGGCGCTCGCGCTGCTGGACGGTGTCCCCGCGGCCGGTCCGCACGCTCGGTACGCCTCCGCCGTCCCCGATGCCGCGCTCGTCCACGCGAGCGTCGAGGCGGTGAAGCTGGCGATGGCCGATCGTGAGGCCTGGTACGGGGACGACGCGGGGGTGCCGGTGGACGACCTCCTGTCGCCGGGTTACAGCACGGAACGGCGGGCGCTCATCGGCGACCGGGCCAGCAGGGAACTGCGGCCCGGCTCGCCCGGTGGGCGCCCGCCCAGGCTGCCGAGGTACGTCACCGACAGCCGCGCCCGCAGCCGGCCCGCCCCGGGTGCCGTGGCAGGGGTGGGCGAGCCGACCGTGGGCACCGGCGGCACCACCCGCGGCGACACGTGCCACGTCGACGTGGTCGACCGCTGGGGCAACATCGTCTCGGCGACCCCCTCCGGTGGCTGGCTGCAGAGCTCGCCGGTCATCCCGGCGCTCGGCTTCCCGCTGGGCACCCGGGCGCAGATGTTCTGGCTGGAGCCCGGGCTGCCCAACTCGCTGGTGCCGCGCACGCGCCCCCGCA
Organism: Modestobacter sp.; assembly: GCA_025965635.1. GTDB lineage: Bacteria > Actinomycetota > Actinomycetes > Mycobacteriales > Geodermatophilaceae > Modestobacter. The sequence continues at coordinate 1,297 of JAOPWO010000170.1, forward strand.
CCACGCTCACGCCGTCCCTCGCCCTCCGCGGCGGCGTCCCCACGCTGGCCTTCGGCACCCCGGGCGGCGACCAGCAGGAGCAGTGGCAGCTGTGCTTCTGGCTGGCGCACACCGTCGGCGGGCTGGACCTGCAGGCGGCCATCGACGCGCCGGCCTGGCACACCACGGCCTTCCCGTCGTCGTTCTCCCCGCGGGACGCGACGCCGGCTGAGGTGGTCGTGGAGTCCCGGATCGGCGAGGAGGTCGTCGCCGACCTGCGCCGGCGCGGGCACGACGTCACCGTGGCCGACGCCTGGTCGCTGGGCCGGCTGTCGGCGGTGTCCCGCGACCCGGAGACCGGGGTGCTGCGCGCGGCGGCCGACCCGCGGGGGAGGCAGGGCTACGCAGCGGGCCGCTGAGAGGTCAGCGGCGGGTCGCCGGGTCCACCAGGCACAATCAGGGACGACGAGCGCGGGGAGCCACCCGGTCACGCCGGTCCAGGAGAGGCGGGACCCCGACGATGTCGCCGCTGGACCCCGTCCGTGTCGCCGCCGCCGAGCGGCTGGCCACGGCAGCGAGCGGGTCGCGCGGCGTCCAGCACCTGACCGAGCTGGCGGCACGGCTGCTGGACGCCCCGGGGGCCGGGGTGTCGGTGGTGGGTGCGGTGCAGACCGTGACCGGCGCAACCGGCTGGCGCGGTGGGTCCGTGGGGTCCCGGCTCCCGCTGGCGGAGTCACTGGGCGTGTTCGTGGTGACCGACCGCGCACCCCTGGTGGTCGCCGACGCCCGGGCCCACCCGCGGCTGGCGGCGAGCCCGGCCGTGTCCGGCGGCGAGATCGTCTCCTACCTCGGCGTCCCGCTGCTGGACGGCCGCACCGGCCTGGTGGTCGGGGTCCTGGCGGTCTTCGGTCCGCAGCCGCGGGCGTGGAGCGACGCCGACGTCGCGCTGCTCGCCGAGCTGGCCGCCCCGGTGGCCACCGAGCTGGAGCTGTCCGCCGTGGTCGGCGAGTTCGAGGCCGGGAAGCTGCGCTGGGGGCTGGCCATCGACGCCGCCGGCATCGGCAGCTTCGACTGGGACCTGGCCAGCGGCGCGCTGCACTGGGACGAGCGCTGCGCGCGGCTGTTCGGCTACGAGGCCACCGAGCTCTCCGGCACCGCCGAGCACTTCACGTCGCGGCTGCACCCCGACGACGCGCCCCGGGTGACCGAGCAGCTGGCGACGACGTTCGAGACCTGCGGCGACTTCAACGCCGAGTACCGGGTGGTCCTGCCCGGGGGGGAGACCCGCTGGGTGCACGGCCGGGGCCGGGCGCTCCCGGACGGCACCGGCGTCGCGGCGCGCTTCGTGGGCGCCGCCTACGACACCACCGACCAGCGGCTCGGTGACGCCCGGGTGGCCCGGGTGCTCGAGTCGATGCCGGCCGCCTTCTTCTCCCTGAGCCGGGACTGGACCTTCAGCTACGTCAATGCCGAGGCCGAGCGGGTGCTCGGCCTCAGCCGGGAGGAGCTGCTCGGCGGGGACATCTGGGAGCTGTTCCCCGCGGCGTCGGGCAGCGTCTTCGAGGAGCAGTACCGCGGCGCGGCCACCTCGGGCGAGCTGGCGGTGTTCGAGGCGTACTACCCGCCGCCCCTGGACAGCTGGTACGAGGTCCGGGCGTGGCCGAGCCCGGACGGGCTGTCGGTCTACTTCCTGGAGATCACCGAGCGGCGGGTGGCGCAGGAACGCGCCCGGCGGACGGCGGAGCGGCTCTCCCTGATCGCCGAGGTGACGGCCGCGTTCTCCGCCAGCCTCGACCAGGGGCAGACCCGGGACGCGCTGACCGTGCTGGCCCGCGCGGTGGTGCCGGTCCTGGGCGACTGGGTGATCGTCAGCCTGGTCGAGCAGGGGGACCGCCTCCGTGACGTCGCCAGCTGGCACTGGGACGACGACCTGCGCCCCGTCGCGGCCCGCTACGCGGACCTGCGGCTGGCCGCGCTGACGTCCACCGCTCCGATCGTCGCGGCGCTGAGCACCGGCGAGCCCAGCATCGTCGACGACGTCGGCGCGGCCGTCGGCCGGACCCTCCCCGCGGGCGAGGTCAGCGACGTCTTCTGGCAGCTGGCGCCGCAGACCGCGGTCGCCCTGCCGCTGGTCGCCCGTGGCCGCACCGTGGGGGCGATGAGCGTCTACCGCTCCGCCGACCGATCGCCGGCGAGTGCAGAGGACATCGCCACGATGCGGGAGGTCGCCGACCGCACGGCCCTGGCCCTGGACAACCTGCGGCTGTACGAGCAGCAGCGGCGGATGGCCGAGGACCTGCAGCGCAGCCTGCTCACCGAGCCGGTCCAGCCCGGGCACGCGCAGATCGCCGTCCGGTACTCCCCGGCGGTGCGGGCCGCGCACGTCGGGGGTGACTGGTACGACGCCTTCGTGCAGCCCGACGGGGCGACCATGCTGGTCATCGGCGATGTCGTCGGGCACGACACGGTGGCCGCCGCCGCGATGGGGCAGCTGCGCGGGCTGCTGCGCGGCATCGCCTTCCGCAGCGACGTCGGGCCGGCCGAGGTGCTCGGCGACCTGGACCGGGCGATCCAGGGCCTGCAGGTGCACACGCTGGCCACGGCGGCCATCGCCCGCTTCGAACCGGGCACCGCCGGCGGACCGACCCGGCTGCGCTGGTCCAGCGCCGGCCACCCGCCGCTGATGGTCCGTGATCCCGATGGCCGGGTGACCGTGCTGGGCGGCGAGCGGTTCGACCTGCTCCTCGGGGTCGACCCGCTCACCCGCCGGCACGAGCACGACGTGCTGCTGCAGCCCGGCAGCACCGTGCTGCTCTACACCGATGGGCTCGTGGAGGGCCGCGGGATCGCCCTGGACGACGGCGTGGACCGCCTGCGGGCCCTGTTCACCGGCCTGGGCGCCCAGCCGTTGGAGGAGCTCTGCGGCGGGCTGCTCGACCAGCTGCGTCCCGGCGACTCGGAGGACGACGTCGCCCTGGTCGCCATCCGCCTGCAGGACGGGCCCAGCGACGGGGTCTAGCGACGGGGCAGCAGCGCCCAGACGCTCTTGGTGGTCTCGTCGAGGTGCCAGCCGTGCGCGTCGGACATCTCGGCGATCAGGTACAGGCCCAGTCCGCCCTGACTGGGGTCGCGGTCCACGGCCGGCTCCGGCGGCCGGGACGGGGCCTCGTCGCACACCTCGACGAGCCAGGCGCGCGCGGTCCGCTGCACCCGGGCGGTGACCCCGCCGCCGCCGTGGCGCAGCGCGTTGGACGCCATCTCGTCGAAGGCCAGGACGACGGCCTCGTCGCGCTCCGCGGCGTCCGGGTCGTCGGGGACCGCCTCGGCGGCCAGGCCGGCCCGCAACTGGGCACGTGCCCTGGGGAGCTCGGAGACGTGGGAGAACGTCCAGTGCCAGCCGTCCTGGGCGGGCGGAGGTACCGACGAGGGCCACTGGAGCCGGGCGGGATCGCCGGTCACTCGATCTCCTCGCGCTCCGGCCGCTGGTAGCTCAACGGCGACCTACTGTCTTGGCTCGATCGGGCCGTGTCAAACCCCCACAGGGTGGTGACATGCCTCTCAGGGACGTTGCCATGGGGGGTCCGCGGCCGGCCGTCGCCGCGCCGCAACCGGCGCCGCCAGTTCGCCCGCCGTCGTCCCTTCGCGCTACCCGCCGGTAATGTCGCGTCCCGGCAGGAGACCGTCACCGGCGACATCGGGCCGGGGCGGCCCGCCCGACGACCTCCCGAGGAGATGCAGTGGCACAGCAGAGAACGGCGATCGTCACCGGGGCAGCGCGCGGGATCGGCGCGGCCATCGCGCGGCGGTTCGCGCAGGACGGCATGGCGGTCGCCGTGCTGGACCTCGACGAGGCCGCCTGTGCCGGCACGGTCGAGGCGATCACCGCCGCCGGCGGCGAGTCGCTGGCGGTCGGTGCGGACGTGGCCGACGAGACGTCGGTGGCCGCGGCCGTCGAGCGGGTGGCCGAGGAGCTCGGTGCTCCCACGGTGCTGGTGAACAACGCCGGGATCACCCGGGACAACCTGCTGTTCAAGATGAGCGTCGATGACTGGGACTCGGTCATGAACGTGCACCTGCGGGGTGCGTTCCTGATGAGCCGCGCCGCGCAGAAGTACATGGTCGAGGCCGAGTTCGGCCGGATCGTGAACCTGTCCAGCGTCTCGGCGCTGGGCAACCGCGGCCAGGTGAACTACTCCGCGGCCAAGGCCGGCATGCAGGGCTTCACCAAGACCCTGGCCTTCGAGCTGGGCCGGTACAACGTGACCGCCAACGCGATCGCCCCCGGCTTCATCGAGACCGAGATGACCG
>JAOPWO010000171.1 GCA_025965635.1 Modestobacter sp.
AGCCCCTACGGCCGTCACCAACGTCGTGGCTGGGTACATCTAGAACGGTGGAGGGTCGTCGTCGGGGTCGAGGCGTCTGCCGTGGGATGCCAGGGAGGTGCCGGGCGGGTGGCTGCCCGGTGGCCGGGTGGTGCGGGTGACCCCGGACGGGGTGGTGACGGTCAGGACGCCGTCACCGGTCGTGGTGAACCGCCAGCCGGGGGCGTGGGTCTCGAGCCGGTGGTACCGCCGGCACAGGCAGCCGGGATGCCGACACGTCCGGTCCCGGGCCCGCACGAACCGGTCCGGCACCGCACACGAGCAGGCCGCCTCACCGGCGTGCCGGGGGCAGCCGCGACGGACCAGCCGCTCCAGCTCGCACCGGGTCACCGTCGCCCGCAGCGCACCGGTCCCGGGATCGGTCAGGGGCGATGGTCAGCGTGCCCCCGGTGGGCGCCTGCACCCCGCCCGGGCAGACCGCGTCCAGCTGCTCCAACAGCTCCCGCAGCTGCCCGGCGGTGATCGGCGCCCCGTCCACCGACGCAGCATGAGCATCGGTGGGCGCCCCGGCGCCCTGATCGCCGGCGGAACCTCCGGTGGACCGGGTGCTGAGGACCGGCAGGGGCGCCAGGACCTCCAGGTGCGCGGGCACCGCCGGGCGGGTGGTGTCCCGCGGCCGCAGGATCAGATCCGCCGACACCGCCGCCCGCAGCTGATCGATCGGCCGCCATCGGCGGCGAACGGCGAGCGTCCGTCGGCGATCGAACGCAACTCCCCCACCAGCCCGGCATCCGACAACCCGGCCGGGGCCAGCAGCTCGGTCACCCGCGACCGACGCCGCGTCACGCCCGCCGGCAGCGGACCGAACGCGTCCGGATCGAACGGCACGGCGCAGCCACCGTCACCCCGAACCCACCGGCCTCCAGCACACGACCGAACCAGCCACGGGGTGCGACGTCCTGGGCTGGTCGAGGAGCGGCCGCCCATCCCTCCGCAGCTCAGAGCGCGGCGACCCGCGGCGCGACCTCGGTGCCGGCCAGCTCGATCCCGCGCAGCAGATCGGCGTGCGCCAGCCGGGGGTTGGTCATCTGCAGCGAGAGCCGGTCGACCCCGCCCAGCTGCTCGGAGACCCGGGCGATCTTGGCGGCGACGGTGTCGGGGTCGCCCATGAAGAACGCACCGTTCGGTCCGGACGTGGCATCGAACTGGGCGCGGGACGGCGGGGAGAAGCCGCGCTCGCGGGAGACCTTGGTGAACATCTCATGCCAGCCCGGGTAGATCGCGTCCGAGGCGGCCTGGGTGCTCTCGGCGACGAAGCCGAACACGTGCAGCCCGACCTTCAGGTCCTCCGGGGCGTGCCCGGCCTGCGCCCCGGCGCGACGGTAGAGGTCGACCAGCGGGGCGAACTGGCGCGGCTCGCCGCCGATGATCGCCACCATCAGCGGCAGCCCGAGCAGCCCGGCCCGGGCGAACGACTCGGGGCTCCCGCCGACCCCCACCCAGATCGGCAGCGGGTCCTGCACCGGCCGCGGGTAGACGCCCTGCCCGGTCAGCGGCGGACGGTGCCTGCCCGACCAGGTCACCGTCTCCGAGTCCCGGATCTGCAGCAGCAGGTCCAGCTTCTCGGTGAACAGCGAGTCGTAGTCGGCCAGCGACAGGCCGAACAGCGGGAACGCCTCGGTGAACGAACCGCGCCCGACCACCAGGTCCACCCGGCCCCCGGAGATCAGGTCCAGCGTGGCGAACTCCTGGAAGACCCGCACCGGGTCGGCCGCGCTGAGCACGTTCACCGCGCTGCCCAAGCGGATCCGCGAGGTGCGCGCCGCCGCGGCGGCGAGGATCACCGCCGGCGCCGAGTCGTAGTACTCCGGGCGGTGGTGCTCCCCGATGCCGAAGGAGTACAGCCCCACCTGATCGGCGAGCGCGATCTCCTCCAGCAGGTGCTCCATCCTCTCCTGCGCACCGATGACCCGTTCCGTGGCCGGATCGGTCACCGCCGAGACGAAGCTGTCGACGCCGAGGTGCATGACCGTCCTCCAGGGATGTACGGGGCGCCGCCCGACGGGCGGCGGAAGTAGAGGGCTCAACCACCAGTCAACCAGGGTTCTTCCCCGGGTGCCGGGCGGTCCAGGGCACGGGCCCGCGGAACCGGGTTAGCGTCCCCCATGCCCGTGGAGCGCTCGTGATCACCCGACTCCTGCTGCTGGGGGCCACCGGCGACCTCGCCGGCCGGTTCGTGCTGCCGGCGCTGGCCTGGCTCTCCGCCGCCGGACAGCTCCCCGACGGGATGCAGGTCGTGGGCGCCGCGGCCCAGGACTGGGACGACGAGACGTTCCGCGACCACGTCACCGCCCGCTGGGACGAGCACGCCGGCCCCCTGCCCGCCGACGTCCGCCGCGCGCTGCCCGCCCGCCTGCACTACCGCCGGTTCGACCCCGCCGACCCGGCCACGGTCGTCGCCGCGGCAGGCACGTTCACCGGGGAAGGTCCGGTCGCGGCCTACCTGGCGCTCCCGCCGGACCTCTTCCCCCCGACGCTCGAGGCACTGGGCGCCGCACACCTGCCCCCGGGCAGCCGGATCGCCGTCGAGAAGCCGTTCGGCTCCCACCTCGACAGCGCCGTCGCCCTCAACGCGCTGCTGGCCCGGGTCACCGGCGATGCCGCGTCGGCAGCCCGCATCGACCACTTCCTGGGCATGCCGGTCGTGCAGGGGCTGCTCGACCTGCGCAGGCCCGACGGCGTCCTGGCGCCGGTGTGGGACGGCACGCACCTGGCGCAGGTCGACGTCGTGTGGGAGGAGACGCTGGGCCTGGAGGGCCGGGCCGACTTCTACGACCGCACCGGCGCGGTCCGCGACGTGCTGCAGAACCACCTGCTCCAGGTGCTGGTGCTGCTGGCCCTGGAACTGCCGGCGAGCGGCAGCGACGACGACCTGCACGCGGCCAAGCTGGACCTGCTCCGGTCGCTGCGCGTCGACTCCCCCGCCGACCTCGCCGCCTCCAGCCGCCGCGCCCGGTACACGGCCGGGACGCTCCCCGGCCCGGACGGCGACCGGCCCGTGCCCGACTACACCGCCGAGGACGGCGTCGACCCGGCCCGCGGCACGGAGACCCACGCCGAGGTGGTCCTCCGCGCGGACACGCCCCGCTGGGCCGGGACGCGGTTCGTCCTCCGCACCGGCAAGGCCCTGGGCGCCCAGCGGAAGCGCGTCACGGTGCACTTCCGCACGGCGGCGCCCGAGTGCGACCAGCGGGTGGCCCCCGACCGGCTGGAGATCGACCTCGAGGCACCGGGCCGGCCCGGTGGAGCCCCCGGCGAGCTCACCGCCTACCGCGAGGTGCTGACCGACGTCCTCACCGGCCGCAGCCGCACGTCGGTCGGCCGCGAGGAGGCCGAGCAGGCCTGGCGGGTCGTCCAACCGGTGCTCGACGGTTGGGCCGCCGGGGAGGTGCCGCTGCTGGAGTACCCCGCGGGCTCGGCCGGTCCGCCGCCGCTCGCGGTGTGAGCACGTCGCGTCAGCGCCAGCGGTACCCGAGCTCCGGCCGGCCGGCGCCGCCGTACCGGGGCGCCCGGTCGACCAGGCCGGCGTCGGCGAGGTATTCCAGGTAGCGGCGGGCGGTGATCCGGGAGGCGCCGATCAGCTCGGCCGTCTCCGCCGCGGACACCTCGTCGGCCGCCCGGACCGCGGCGATGACGGCGTCCAGCGTCTCCCGGCTCATGCCCTTGGGCAGCGTCGAGGAGCGGGTAGGGCGCACCGCCTCGAGCACCCGGTCGACGTCGTCCTGCCCGGCCGCGTCACCCTCGGCCCGCAACCGCTCGCGGTACTCCGCGTACGCCGTCAGGCGGTCCCGCAGCGCCGGGTAGGTGAACGGCTTGAGCAGGTACCCCACGACCCCGTGGGTGGCCGCCGCGCGGACCGTGGACAGCTCCCGGGCGGAGGTGACCGCGAGGACGTCGACCTCCGCGCCTGCCCCGCGGATCCGGCGGCACAGCTCGATCCCGGACAGGTCCGGGAGGTTCATGTCCAGCAGCACCAGGTCCACCGGGAGCCGGGCGAGCGCGTCCAGCGCCCGGGCGCCGGTGCCGGCGACGGCTGCGACGGTGAAGCCGGGGGTCCGCTCGACGTAGGCACGGTGCGCCTCGGCGGCCACCGGCTCGTCCTCGACGACGAGCACCCGGATCACCGGGCGGTCCCGACGGCCGCGGGCACGGGCACGGGCAGCGACACCCGGAACTCCGCGCCCGGCCCGGGCCGCACCGACAGCGTGCCGCCGT
>JAOPWO010000204.1 GCA_025965635.1 Modestobacter sp.
ACCAGCCGTGATCGGCGTCCAGCCACGCCTCGACGAGTGCGGACACCCGGGAACTGGCGGTGATCACCCCGGCTCCCCCGGGTCCCCGGCGGGCGGCCAGCTCGGTCTTCAGCGCCCGCTCGGCTGACCCCGGTCTTGGAGACCAGGCGGGTGCGGCCGTCGAAGTCCCGGAACCGGGCGCGGACCTCGATCTCACCGCTCGGCAGGAGCAGGAAACCGATCTTGCCGAACGTGCCCACCGGCAGCGGTGGTCGTCCCATCCGGCACCGCCCTCACCGGTTTCCGACGAGTCGATGATGCCCGGTTCGAAGCGCCAGAGCCATAAGCCCTGGTCAGAGCTCCCCCGAGAGGCCTTGAACCTCTAACCCTGCGATTAACAGTCGCATGCTCTGCCAATTGAGCTACGGGGGATCGGCGGGGTGACCCGCACGGGCAGCATGAGATTACCCCACGCGCGGTCGGGGTCCAGCGAAGGGTCGTCGGCGGGTCGCCGGGCCGCCGCGCCGGTACCGTGGCCACTCCCCTGACATCCTGGAGGTCCCCCGTGGCCAAGCTGTCCTTCCTCGCCGGTCTCGGCGCCGGCTACGTGCTCGGCGCCCGGGCCGGCCGGGAGCGTTACGAGCAGATCCGCCGCGCCTACCACTCGGCCAAGGAAGACCCGCGCCTGCAGAGCGTCGCCGGCATGGTGCAGGCCCGCGCCGACGCCGCCGTCGACTCGGCCAAGTCCCGGCTCGGCCAGGAGCCGAGCTCACGCGTCGGCAGCACCGGCCCGCGTCCCGGACAGCCGGGAGAGCCCGGCCAGCCCGGCTCCCGCTGAGCCCGTCCGACGGCCCCGGTCCTCAGCGGCTGGGGTCGTCGGTGGCCAGGGCGGCGGCCAACCGCTCCCGGGCCGCGTCCCGGGCGGCCGGGTGGTCACGGTCGGCGTCGTCGTCGAACACGACCGTCCACTCGCGCGCCGCCTGACCCGGCACCCGGCGGGCGACCAGCAGCACCGCCCCCCCGGTGGGCAGCGGATGCCGCTGGCTGTCCACCACCGTGCGGTCGACCCTCGTGCGCAATGTCCCGGGCAGTTCCCCCGCCTCGCGCAGCACGTACCGCTGGGCCGCCAGCCGGGCCTGCACCCCGGGCTCCACCTCGGTCAGCGGGATGACCGTCAGCGTCCCGCCCTCCCCCGCCGCCGCCCACCGGGCGGTCCCGACCTCGTGCCACGGCAGGACCCCGACCTCCGGCGCCGCCGACAGCTCCAGCTCGGCCGGCACGGTCCGCAGCCCGCGCGAGGTGGCCACCAACCAGCCGCCGTGCACCAGCGCGCCCCACGCCAGCACCCGCTCGTGGGGGTCGGACGACGCGGCCACCACGGCCCGCACCGGCTCCGGCGCGGGCGTGAACCGGGCCTTGACCTTCTCGATGAACCTCACGGCGTGAGCCCGCCGGCAGCCCGCTTGCGCAGCGAGATGGCCAGCTGCTCCAGGTCCATCAACTTCTTGAAGTCCCGCATGTACCCGTCCTGGTCCTCGACCGGGTTGGTGCGCTGCAGCTTGCCCTTCACGGCGGCGATCTCGCGGACGGTCGCCATCTCGCCCAACCGGGCCATCAGCGCGTTGACGTAGACCACGTCGTTCTCCCCGACCGAGTGCATCGGCTCCACCGCCAGTGCGGTCAGCATCGCCTTCGCCGAGTCGCGCTCGACGTGCGCGGAGACCTCGTCCAGCCACCCCGGTCCGCTCGTCGTCGCCCCAGCCGCTCCTCCGGCCCCGGCCACCGCCGCGGCCACCGCCGCGTAGTCCGGGTGGGTGTAGGAACCCGGCTCCACGGCGTCGAAGTCGGGCCCGGCGATCTCCGGGCACTGCAGCGCGGCCTTCACCGCTTCCCGCTCGACCTCGATGGCGGCCTCGTCCGGGGTGCGCTGGGCGGCCCGCGGCCGCCTCCGGGAACGCTCGGCACCGGCGTCGCCACCGGCCAGCCGGCGGACCCGGTCCACGACCTCGCCCTCGTCGGGCAGGCCGAGCATCCCGGCCAGCCGCCGGGCGTAGGCCGGTCGCAGCGCGTGGTCCTTCACCTGGGCGAGCAGCGGCGCGGTCTTGTCCAGCGCCGCGATCCGGCCCTCCACGGTGTCCAGGTCGTAGCCGGCCAGCGTCGTCCGCAGCACGAACTCGATCAGCGGCGTCCGGCGGGCGACCAGGTCGCGGACGGCAGCGTCGCCGTGCGCCTGGCGCAGCTCGCACGGGTCGCGGCCGTCGGGCTCGACGGCGACGAAGGTCTGCGCGACGAAGCGCTGGTCCTCGGCGAAGGTCTTGATCGCTGCGGACTGCCCCGCCGCATCGCCGTCGAAGGTGTAGACGACCTCCCCGCGGAACTCGTCCTGGTCCATCAGCAGCCGGCGCAGCACGTTGATGTGCTCGGCCCCGAACGCGGTGCCGCAGGAGGCGACCGCGGTGGTCACGCCGGCGATGTGGCACGCCATCACGTCGGTGTACCCCTCGACGACGACGGCCTGGTGCTTGCGGGCGATGTCCCGTTTGGCCCGCTCGACGCCGTAGAGGACGGTGCTCTTCTTGTACAGCGGGGTCTCGGGGGTGTTGAGGTACTTCGGGCCCGGGTCGTCGTCCATCAGCTTGCGGGCACCGAAGCCGATGACGTCGCCGGTGATGTCCCGGATCGGCCACAGCAGCCGGCGGTGGAACCGGTCGATCAGGCTGCCGCGGGACGACTCCTTGGCCAGCCCGCCGGTGACCAGCTCCGCCTGGGTGAAGCCCTTGCCCAGCAGGTGCTTGGTCAGCGAGTCCCAGCCGGCCGGCGCGTAGCCGCAGCTGAAGTCGAGGGCCACCTGCTTGTCGAAGCCCCGCTCGGCCAGGAACGTGCGGGCCGGCGAGGCCTCCGGCGTCATCAGCTGGGCGGAGTAGAACTCCGCGGCCGCCGTGTTCGCCGCCACCAGCCGCGCCCGCTGCCCCACCGCCGCGCGGTCCGGTCCGCCGGTGCGCCGGCCGTCGTCGTCCTCGTACTGCAGCTGCACCCCGGCCCGGCCGGCCAGCAGCTCCACAGCCTCGGAGAAGGCGAGGTGGTCGATCTTCTGGATGAAGGAGATGACGTCGCCGCCTTCCCCGCATCCGAAGCAGTGGTAGAGCCCGCGCGAGGGGGTGACCTGGAAGGACGGCGACTTCTCGTCGTGGAACGGGCACAGCCCCTTGAGGCTGCCACCGCCGGCGCGCTTGAGCTGCAGGTGCTCGCCGACGATGTCGTCGATCTTCGACCGCTCCCGCACCAGCGCGATGTCCGCGGCGCGGATGCGTCCCCGGCCGGCCATCAGGCGGCCGCCGCGGCAGCGCTGCGCCGCATCGTCACGAGCTCGAGCCGGAGCAGGAAGCGGCCGGTCAGCTCCCCGCCGCGCTTGGTCGACACCCACGACCGCGTGCCCACCTCGACGCTCGCGGCCTCCTTCCAGCTCGAGGCCTGCAGCGTCGCGGCGAGGACGCCGTCGGCCAGCACCGGCAGCCCGCCCTTCGCCGCGCCGTGCGTCCCCGACCTGCCCAGTGCCAGCACGGTCCTCCCTCAGCCGATCCCGGGAGCGCCGGCGACGCTCTCGCCGGTCGCCCGGTAGAGCAGGTACGCCGCGGTCTCCCGCGCGATGTAACGGAACTGTGTCGCCCGGGTATGCACGGCCGGGCCCTGCCGGGTCGGTGAGCTGGTCGCGTCGAGCCCGGCGTCCTCGGCCATCCGCTCGGCCCGCATCGCGTGCCACGGGTCGGTCACCAGCACCGCGTTCGACCAGCCGCGCCCGGTGAACGCCGTCGCGACGGCCCGCATGCTCTCCAGGGTGTCCACGCCCTCGGGCACGGCCAGCAGCCCGTCGGCCGGCACACCCGCCGTCGCCAGGTAGTCGCGGCCGGCTTCGGCCTCGGTGAACGCGTCACCGGCCGCCTTCCCACCCACGGTCACCACCACCGGCGCCACCCCGGCCTCGTACAGCCGCAGCGCGTGCTCGAGCCGGGCCTCGAAGATCGACGACGGGACGCCGTTGTACTGCGCCGAGCCCAGCACGACGATCGCGTCCGACGCCGGCCGGGCGTCCTGCCGCGCCGTCCACCAGATCGCCAGCCCCGTCGAGCTGACCAGCAGGACGACGGCGGTCAGCACCGCGCCCACGAGCCGGCCGGCCAGTCTCCCCGCGATCGCCCCCACGGGTCATGGGTACCACGGACCGCGGGCACCGGCGGCGCACCCTGGGGACGGGGCGTCGCCGTTCCCAGCCACCGGACGGCAGGTGCTCAGCCGAGGCTCGTGCCGCAGACCTTGGTGCCGCCCTCGGGCACCACGAGTACCTGCGTGGTGACCGCGCCGGCGCCCTCGCCCCACCGCACGGCGATCCGCTGCGCGGGACCGTCCTCGTACTCGGTCTCCTGCGCCCCGACGACCGTCGGCGTGCCCGCCTGGAGGTAGGCGTCGGCCAGCTCGTCGGGCAGCAGCCGGGCCCGCTCGTCGTCGCAGATCAGTTCGTAGGCGGTCTCGACGTCGCCCTGCGACAGCGCGGCGGTGAAGACGGTCGCGACCTCGCGGGACTGCTCCTCCCCCGAGCCCCTGAAGAACAGGATCCCGCCGACCATCAGGACGGCGATCAGCGCGGTCGACCCGAACAGCGCCACCAGCAGCCCCTTGCGCTGCCGCGGCTCACCGGTGTGCAGCGGCGCCGGGTCGTCGTCGTAGAGGAACGGTCCGGTCGTCATCGACGCAGCTCCGCTGGGGAACCGGGACACAGCATCTCGATCATCCGCCACTCACCTGCAGTTCGGCGCCCTTCGGTGGGCGCGGGTCGTCGCGGTCGTCCAGCCAGCCCTCGGGCAGCGCCACCGGCCGCGGCGGGGTGGTGCGGCCACGCGGCGCACCGAGCACCGCCAGCGGGTACGGCTGGTCGGGGATGCGGTCGATCAGCTCGGCGAGCTCGTCCAGCCCGCTGACCATCGCCAGCGCCCGCCGGATGTCGGAGCCGACCGAGAAGCCCTTGAGGTACCAGGCCACGTGCTTGCGGAAGTCGGTGCAGCCGTGCAGCTCGCCCTGGTCGGCCGACAGCAGGGTGGCGTGCCGGTGCATCACCGCGGCGACCTCCCGCAGGCTCGGCAGCGCGCGGCGCGAGGAGCCGGCGAACGCGGCCGCCAGGTCACCGAACAGCCAGGGCCTGCCCAGGCAGCCCCGCCCGACGACGACGCCGGCGCACCCGGTCTCGGCCACCATCCGCACCGCGTCATCGGCCTCCCACAGGTCGCCGTTGCCCAGCACCGGGATGTCGACCTCCTCGACCAGACGGGCGATGGGCGCCCAGTCGGCGGTGCCGCTGTACAGCTGATCGGCGGTCCGGCCGTGCAGGGTGATCGCGGCCGCGCCGGCATCCTGGGCGATCCGGCCCGCCTCCAGGTAGGTGACGTGCTGGGGGTCGATCCCGATGCGGGTCTTCACGGTGACCGGGACGTCGCCGGCCGCGCCGACGGCGGCACGCACGATGTCGCCGAACAGCCGCCGGCGCCACGGCAGCGCCGAGCCACCGCCCTTGCGGGTCACCTTGGGCACCGGGCAGCCGAAGTTGAGGTCGATGTGCGCCGGCCGGGTGCCAGCCACCCGCTCGTCGACGAGCATGCCGACCGCGCGGGCGACCGTCGCCGGGTCCACGCCGTACAGCTGCACGCTGAACGCGTCGGCCTCATCGGTCGTGGCCCGGACCATCTGCAGGGTCTTCTCGTTGCGCTCCACCAGCGCGCGGGTGGTGATCATCTCGCAGACGTAGAGACCGGCGCCGAACTCGCGGCACAGCGTGCGGAACGCCGGGTTGGTGATCCCGGCCATCGGCGCCAGCACCACGGCCGGATCGACGGTGAGCCTCCCCAGCTGCAGCGGCGGCAGCACCGTCGCGCGTTCGAGGATCGGAGTGGTCACGCCGTCCAGGGTAGGTGGCGTGCCCGGGTGCCCCTGATCACGTGGCCCTCCTGTCCCAGTGGGCCTCTACCGTCCGCGCATGGAGAGCACCCTCACCCCGCCGGTCGACTGGACCGCCCAACTCGTCGAGCAGCTCGAGTGGCACTGGCGCGGCCAGCTGCGGCCGCGGCTCGACGGGCTCACCGACGACGAGTACCGCTGGGAACCCGTGGCCGGCTGCTGGAGCGTGCGACCGCGGGGCACCAGCACCGCGCCGATGGCCGTCGGCAGCGGCGACTTCACGATCGACGTCGCGGTGCCGGAGCCCGACCCGGCCCCGGTGACGACCATCGCCTGGCGGATCGGGCACCTCGTCGTCGGCGTGCTGGGCCGGCGCGCGGCCAGCCACTTCGGCGGGCCGCCGTTCGACCACGCCACCCACGAGTACCCGGGTGCCGCTGCGACGGCCCTGGCCCGAGGGCCCGTGGGCCGACCGCCCGATGGCGCTGCTGCGCGACCTCTACCGCTGGCGGGACGCCACCAGCTGAGCAGCAGGAGCGACGCGGCAGCTCAGCAGCCGGGGAGCTTCGCGGCCAGGTACCCCGGGACGGCGTCCAGCCCGATGCGCTCCTGGCTCATCGAGTCCCGCTCCCGCACGGTGACCGCGTCGTCCTCGAGGGTGTCGAAGTCGACGGTGAGGCAGAACGGCGTGCCGATCTCGTCCTGCCGGCGGTAGCGGCGGCCGATCGCACCGGCGTCGTCGAAGTCGACGTTCCAGGTCCGGCGCAGCGTGGCGGCCAGGTCACGGGCCTTCGGGGAGAGGTCGGCGTTGCGCGAGAGCGGCAGAACGGCGGCCTTCACCGGGGCCAGCCGCGGGTCCAGCTTCAGCACCGTGCGGGTGTCGACGCCGCCCTTGGCGTTGGGCGCCTCGTCCTCGGTGTAGGCCTCCACGAGGAAGGCCATCAGCGAGCGGGTCAGGCCGGCCGCCGGCTCGATGACGTAGGGCACCCAGCGGTCGCCGGAGGCCTGGTCGAAGTAGGAGAGGTCGGTGCCCGAGTGCTCGCTGTGCGTCTTCAGGTCGAAGTCGGTGCGGTTGGCGATGCCCTCGAGCTCGCCCCACTCCGAGCCGGTGAAGCCGAACCGGTACTCGATGTCGACGGTGCGCGTCGAG
>JAOPWO010000216.1 GCA_025965635.1 Modestobacter sp.
AGTACCTGTCCGGCAGCACGGTGAAGGACATGGTGCTGGGCGCCCAGGCGCTCGCGGAGTACGCCCACCACGTCGCGAAGGCCTACGACGTGCAGATCGCCCTGCACACCGACCACTGTCCCAAGGACAAGCTGGACAGCTACGTCCGGCCGCTGATCGCGATCTCCCAGGACCGGGTGGACGCCGGGAAGGCGCCGCTGTTCCAGTCGCACATGTGGGACGGCTCGGCGATCGACCTGGAGGAGAACCTCTCGATCGCAGCCGAGATGATCGAGAAGTGCGCGGCTGCCAAGATCGTCCTCGAGGTGGAGATCGGCGTCGTCGGCGGCGAGGAGGACGGCGTGGCCCATGAGATCAACGAGAAGCTGTACACCGCCGACGGCGACTTCGTCCGCACCGCGCAGACGCTGGGGCTCGGCGAGAAGGGCGTCTACCTGCTGGCGGCCACCTTCGGCAACGTGCACGGGGTCTACAAGCCGGGCAACGTGAAGCTGCGCCCCGAGGTGCTGGAGCAGGGGCAGTCCGTCGTCGCCCGGGAGTTCTCCCTCGACGCGGACAGCAAGCCGTTCAACCTGGTCTTCCATGGCGGCTCGGGCTCGGCGCTCGAGGAGATCCGCGAGGCGCTGTCCTACGGCGTGGTGAAGATGAACGTCGACACCGACACCCAGTACGCGTTCACGAGGCCGGTCGCCGACCACATGTTCACGAACTACGACGGCGTGCTCAAGGTCGACGGCGAGGTCGGCATCAAGAAGGCCTACGACCCGCGCACCTACATGAAGTTGGCCGAGGCGGGCATGGCCGACCGCGTCGTGCGGGCCTGCGAGGACCTGCTGTCCGCCGGCCAGTCGCAGGCAGGCTGAGCTGATCCACGCCCACCACAACCTGCTCGGCGAGCCGCCGGCCACGCTGCTGCCAGGTGATCCGGCCGCCGACGACGCACTGGCCGCCGGCACCGACCCGGCCGAGGTGGCTGCGGCGCACCCCACGTCGAGCGCGGCCTGGGCCGCGCTCGCCGAGGGTGCCCTGCAGCGCGAGCGGACGATCGAGGCCTACGCCTACGCCCGGACCGGCTACCACCGCGGGCTGGACGCGCTGCGCCGCAACGGCTGGAAGGGCTACGGGCCGGTGCCCTGGTCGCACACGCCCAACCAGGGCGTCCTGCGGTGCGTGACGGTGCTCGCCACGGCCGCCGAGCGGATCGGCGAGGTCGCCGAGCAGGAGCGGCTCACCCAGCTGCTGCGCGACTGCGATCCGTCGCTGGCCCCGTAGCGGAGGTCTCCGTCGCCGGCACGGAGCCGCACAGCGGCCGGTTTTCCGGCGATGATCGACTTCGAGATGCTCCCGTGACCAGGAGTGACTAGCGTCACCCCTCCTGGGTGCCATCCCGGCGCCTCACGTGGAAGGGGATCTCCATGGACACGGCGACCCTGCTGTACATCCTGGCCGTCATCCTCGTCATCGCCGGCATCTTCGCCATCCTGCGCAAGCAGATCCTGTGGGGTGTCGTGCTCATCGTCGTCGGCCTGCTGGTCGGGCCCGGCGGGGTGAGCGTCTTCACCTGACCGCGCCCGTCGTCACCGGCCGACCGGCCGGTGACGACGGGCTCATCCCCCCGGCGGGAGGCGGCGCAGCGCTGTGGTGAGCCGGGACAGCTCGTCGCCGCCGGCCACCAGCCGGGTGAGGTCCTCGGCGTCCACGTCGTCCCGGGTCAGGTTCCCGGCGACCCGGCCGCGGGCCAGCAGCAGGAAGCGGTCGCCCACCAGGTGGGCGTACTGCGGGCTGTGGGTGACCAGGACGACCGCCAGCCCCTGGTCACGCGCGGTGACGACGGACTGCAGGAACAGCCCGCGCTGAGCCAGGGTCATCGGCGTGGTGGGTTCGTCGATGACGAGCAACCGGGCACCGAAGTGCAGCGCGCGGGCGATCGCCAGGCTCTGCCGTTCCCCGGCCTGCAACGCGCTGGCCAGCTGGTCGGGGTCCAGCCCGGGGAGCCCGACCCGGGCCATCGCCTGGGTGGTCACCTGCTGCGCCTCGGCGAGGTCCAGCTGGCGGAAGGGCCACCGGCCGCGGGTCGGCTCGGCGCCGAGGAAGAAGTTCCGCCACACCGACATGAGCGGCGCGATGGCCAGGTCCGGCCAGATCGTGGCGATGCCCTGCGCGCGCGCCTGCGCCGGTGACCGGAAGCGCACCGGGCGGCCGGCGAGCAGCAGCTGGCCTCCGCTGTGCCGCTGCACCCCGGACAGCACCGACACGAGGGTGGACTTGCCCGAGCCGTTCTCGCCCAGCACGCAGCAGACCTGTCCGCCGGCCAGCCGGAGGTTGACCCGGGAGAGCGCGGGGACGCTGCCGAAGGAGACCGACAGGTCCCGCAGCTCGAGCGCCGGCGCCTCGGCGGGGGCGGCGGGAACGGGTGTGGTCACGAGCGTGGCACCGCCTGCAGCCGGCGCCGCACCACGCCGTTGGCGAGCAGCGCGACCAGCAGCAGCACGCCGAGGAAGACCTGGAACCAGTACGGCTCCCAGCCGGCCCGGGTGATGCCCTCCCGAGCCACGGCGTAGACGAGCGCCCCCAGCGAGGCCCCGACCGTCGAGCCGTAGCCACCGGTCAGCAGGCAGCCGCCGATGACGGCGACCACGAGGAACTCGAACCCGGTGGCGAGGGCCGGGCCGACCTCCACCCCGCCCTGCCGGACGAGGGCCAGCGTGCCGATCAGCCATCCCGCGCCCGCCGTCCCCAGGAACAGCAGCACCGTCGTCCGGGCGACCGGGACGCCCAGCTCCCGCGCGACCCGGCCGGCTCCACCGATGGCGAACACCCCGTTGCCGAACCGGGTGCGCCACAGCTGCCAGGTGGTGAGGGCGGTGGCACCCACCCACCAGACCAGGACGACCGGGTAGCGCCCGTCGCCGAGCTGCACGGTGCTGGCGAAGACCCGCTCGGCGGTGGCCCACCCCGGCACCCCGCTGAGCCCGTCCACCCGCGACGAGCCGCCCATGTTCGCGGCCAAGGCCAGGGACCCGCCCTCCAGGACCAGGAACATCGCCCCGGTGACCACGAAGCCCTGCAGACCGGTGGCGACGACCACCAGCCCGTTGACCGCGCCCACCGCAAGGGCGGCGACCAGCGACACGGCCAGCGCCGGCCAGAGGGGCAGCCCGGCCTGGCTCACCAGCAGCGCCGTCAGCAGGCTGCTGAAGCCGGCGACCACCCCGATCGAGAGGTCGAACTGGCCCCCGACCAGCAGCATCGCCACTGCCACGGCACCGATGCCCATCAGCGCCGCGACATCGAGCACCGCGGCCAGACCGGCGGACCCCAGCAGGCCGGGGGAGCGCAGGCCGAAGACGACGAGGACCACGACCAGCCCCAGCAGGGCTGCCGCGCTGGGTCGGGCGAGCAGGCGGTCGAGCAGTCGCCGGCCGGTCGACCTCCGGACGACGACCTCGGCGGGAGCCCGGAACGTCCGCAGCTCGGCGTTCACCGGCAGCGTCCGGCCGGACGACGGGACGAGGACAGCAGGACCTCCTCGATCGCAGGTTTACCTCTCAGTGTCCACGAGCGCGCCGCCCCGCCCGCCACGCGGTGTTGGGGGACCGCGTCAGGGCCGCAGGCGCCAGCGGACCCGGTCGTCGGCGTACCAGGTCCACCGGGTCACCTCCCGGTCGAAGGCCACGCCGTCGCGGAGCACCCGGGCCGGGTCGCAGGCGACCTGCAGTGCGCGGCCGCTGGTCCGCCCCACCGGCCGCAGCGGCCGGGTGACCACGGCGGCGCTGATGGTGTCCACCCGGGTCCAGTCCGGGCGGACGTCGATCCGGGTGATCGGGCCGTCGGCCACCCGGACGGCGTCGTGGTGAGCCTGGGCTCCGAAGCGCCGGCCCAGTGGCCGGACGAGTCGCCGTCCCGCCGGTGCAGCGGCCGGCTCGACCCGCCCGTGGTGCAGCAGCACCCCGCCGTGGTCGTCGCGGACCAGCGGGAGCTCCCGTTCCGCCCCGCTGCCCAGGCCGAGCGCGCGGGCCAGCCCGGTGGAGGCGACGTCGTCCGCCGGCTCCCAGCCGACCGGCACCACGGGCAGCCGCTCGGTGCGCCACAGGCGGGCCAACACGGCGGCCAGCGCCTGGACCGGTCCCTGGACGACGATCTCCTCGGCGACGTCCACGACTGAGGCCACGTGCCGCTTGGAAGGGCCCTGGCCCGCCGCGAGGCCGTGCAGGTCGAACCGTCGTGCCGCCATGCCGATACCCTGCCACTGGCCCGCCGGGAACCACCGGTGTCGATGAACGAGGAGATCCCAGCGATGCCGGCAGTCGTGCTGATCGGCGCCCAGTGGGGCGACGAGGGCAAGGGCAAGGCCACCGATCTGCTCGGTGGACGCGTGCCCTACGTCGTGCGCTACCAGGGCGGCAACAACGCCGGTCACACGGTGATCACCCCGGACGGGGAGAGGTACGCGCTGCACCTGATCCCCTCGGGCATCCTGACGCCGGGGTGCACGCCGGTCATCGGCAACGGGGTGGTGATCGACCCCGAGGTGCTGATCGGGGAGCTGGCCGGTCTCGAGGATCGCGGGGTGGACACCTCCCGGCTGGTGATCTCCTCCGACGCGCACCTGATCATGCCGCACCACCGTGCGCTGGACCGCGTCTCCGAGCGGTTCCTCGGCAAGCGGAAGATCGGCACCACCGGGCGTGGCATCGGCCCGGCCTACGGCGACAAGGTCGCCCGGGTCGGCATCCGCGCGCAGGACCTGCTGGACCTGTCGATCCTGCGGCAGAAGCTCGAGGGCACCCTGCACGAGAAGAACCAGGTCCTGGTCAAGGTCTACAACCGCAAGGCGATCGACGTCGACGAGGTCGTCGCCGAGTACTCCGCGTACGCCGACCAGTTGAAGCACCGGATCGTCGACACCCGACTGCTGCTGGGCAAGGCCCTCGACGCCGGCGAGTGGGTCCTCCTGGAGGGCTCGCAGGGCACGCTGCTGGACGTCGACCACGGCACCTATCCGTTCGTGACCTCGTCCAACCCGACCGCAGGGGGCGCGTCCGTCGGTGCGGGCGTGGGTCCCACCCGGATCGAGCGGGTGGTGGGCATCCTGAAGGCCTACACGACCCGGGTGGGCTCCGGCCCCTTCCCGACCGAGCTGCACGACCAGTGGGGCGAGTACCTGCGGAAGCAGGGCGGCGAGGTGGGCGTCACCACCGGCCGCGACCGGCGCTGCGGCTGGTTCGACGCCGTCGTCGCCCGGTACGCCAGCCGGGTCAACGGGATCACCGACTTCTTCCTCACCAAGCTCGACGTCCTCTCCGGCCTGGAGACGGTGCCGATCTGCGTGGCCTACGACGTCGACGGCGTGCGGCACGACGAGATGCCGATGACGCAGACCGAGTTCCACCACGCCACCCCGGTGTACGAGGCGATGCCGGGCTGGTTCGAGGACATCCGGCACTGCCGCCGCTTCGAGGACCTGCCGGCCAACGCCCAGGCCTACGTGCGGCGGCTCGAGGAGCTCTCCGGAGCCCGGATCAGCGTCATCGGCGTCGGCCCCGGCCGCGACGAGAACGTGGTGCTGCGCGACTTGATCTGAGTGGGTGGAGTGCCGGAGCGCAGGGAACCTGCGTTCCGGCACCCCGCTCAGCGCCGGACCGGGACCGCCGCAGCGGCGCTGAGCTCGGCGCGGGCGCGGACGGCGGTGTCCGGGGAGTCGGTGATCACGCCGTCGATGCCGAGGGCGAAGAGCAGCCGGGCCTCGGTCTGCAGGTCGCCCTGGCCGGCCTGGTCGGCGCCGCGACGCAGGTGCAGCGGCAGGAACGCGTTCTCGGGTCGGAGCGTCCAGGCGCAGATCCGCAGGCCGGCGCGGTGCGCCTGGCCGATCAGGTCCGAGACGCCGGTCAGCGCGTTGTCCGCCCCGCGCAGCAGGATGCGGGCCTTCCCCGGCCCGATGCCGTCGGCGTAGGTGGAGATCTCGCGGAGTCCCGACGGGCTGACCATCGAATCGTGGCAGGGCTCGTCGAGGACCAGCTGGACCAGCAGCGGCCCGCGCGAGCCCAGGTCCGCGCGCAGCGCCCGCAGCGCCGCGGCGTCGAAGCTCTGCAGGACGACGGAGCCGTTCCGGCCGGCCGCGCCCAGCCGGCGCAGCTCGGCGGCGACCAGCTCGACCATCGGCATGCCCTGCGCAGCCCACCAGCCGGGGTACTTCAGCTCCGCCTGCACCCGGATCTGCCGGCTGCGGGTCGACCGGCGGCGGGCCAGGGCGACCACCTCGGCCAGGGTGAGGATGCCGTCCCGGCCGTCGTAGGCGGTGTTCAGCGGGCGCAGCGCCGGCATCCGCTCGACCGCGCGGAGGGTGCGCAGCTCGGCGAGGGTGAAGTCCTCGGTGAACCAGCCGGTGAACTCGTCGCCGTCGACCTCCTGGGTGCGCCGGCGGCCGGCGAACTCCGGGTGGTCTGCGACGTCGGTGCTCAGCGACAGCTCGTTCTCGTGCCGGGCCACCAGGATGCCGTCCTTCGAGACCACGATGTCGGGCTCGATGAGGTCGGCACCCAGATCGATGGCCAGCTCGTAGCTGGCGCGGGTGTGCTCGGGGCGGTAGCTCGGGGCGCCGCGGTGGCCGATGACCACGGGCTGCTGGGTTCGGTGGGACGACGGCACGGCCTCCAGGCCGGTCTCGTGCATGGACACCAGTGCACCCGACCTGGGTGAGCGGCGCGTGAACGCGCGCCGACGCGTGGCCGACGAACCACCGGACAACCGCCTCACCTGCACCCCACCGTCACTCCTGTGACCGATCTCTCATCCCTCGGCCGGCGCGACGGGCCCGATCGGCAGGCGCCCCCGGACAGCGTCCTCGCCCGGGTGACCCGCGTCGACCGCAGCCGGCGCACCGTGCCGGACACCCAGGACGTCGCCGGGTCCGCGGAGGACCGCCGGTTCCGCGACCGCGCCCACCGCACGGAGCCGGGCTGCGCGGGCCCTCGGCAGCCGGTCCCGCGACCCGCCCCACCGCCCCCGGTGCCGGGCGCTGAGCCTGCTCGGTAGGTTCACCGGGTGCGCGTGCTCGTGATCGGCTCCGGTGCCCGGGAGCACGCCCTGTGCGTGGCCCTCCAGTCCGACCCCGCGGTCACCGCGCTGGCCTGTGCGCCCGGTAACGCCGGCACGGTCCGGCTCGCCGAGGCCCGGCCGCTCGACGTCGCCGACCCGGTGGCGGTCGCGGCGCTCGCGGTCGACTGGGCGGCCGACCTGGTGGTCGTCGGGCCGGAGGTGCCGCTGGTGGCCGGCGCGGCCGACGCGGTCCGCGACGCCGGCATCGCCTGCTTCGGCCCGTCGGAGCAGGCCGCCCAGATCGAGGGCTCCAAGGCCTTCGCCAAGCACGTGATGACCGCCGCCGGGGTGCCCACCGCCCGGGCGTGGCCGGTGGGCGGTCCGGCCGAGCTGGAGACCGCGCTCGACGAGGTCGTCCAGGTCAGCCCGGGCATGCCGTACGTGGTGAAGGACGACGGGCTGGCGGCCGGCAAGGGCGTGCTGGTCACCCCCGACCGCGCCGCGGCCGTGGCGCACGGGCACGCGGTGCTCGGCGCCGGCCACGCGGTGCTCGTCGAGGAGTACTTGGACGGCCCCGAGGTGTCGCTGTTCGCCCTGTCGGACGGGACGACGGTCGTGCCGCTGCTGCCGGCCCAGGACGCCAAGCGCCGCGACGACGGCGACGGCGGCCCCAACACCGGCGGGATGGGCGCCTACGCGCCATTGCCCTGGGCGCCGGCCGGGCTGGTCGACGAGGTGCTCGGCACCGTGCTGCAGCCGACCGTGACCGAGATGGCCCGGCGCGGTGAGCCGTTCGTCGGGCTGCTCTACGCCGGGCTGGCCCTCACCTCACGGGGGGTGCGCGTGGTGGAGTTCAACGCCCGCTTCGGTGACCCGGAGACCGAGGTCGTACTGCCGCTGCTGGAGACGCCGCTGGC
>JAOPWO010000269.1 GCA_025965635.1 Modestobacter sp.
GATCGACCGCCAGTGCGGCTCGTCCCAGCAGGCGGTGGCCTTCGCCGCGGCCACCGTGGTCAGCGGACAGGCCGACGTCGTCGTCGCCGGTGGCGTCGAGTCGATGATCCGCGTGCCGATGGGCTCCTCGTCCGGCGACGGGTCGTGCGGCCGCCCGCTGGGGCCGGCGTTCCTGGCCCGCTACGACGGCGTCGCCCCCAACCAGGGCGTCGGGGCGGAGATGATCGCCGCTCGGTGGGGCTTCTCGCGCACCCGGCTCGACGAGTTCGCCCTGCGCTCGCACGACCTGGCGGCGAAGGCCCAGGCGGGGGGCGCCTTCGACGACCAGATCGTCCCGGTGACCACCCCGGGGGGCACCGTGGTCAGCGCCGACGAGGGCATCCGCCCGGGGAGCACGTTGGAGAAGCTGGCCGGCCTGAAGACGCCGTTCCAGGCCGACGGCGTGGTCAGTGCCGGCAACGCGAGCCAGATCTCCGACGGGTCGGCGGCGCTGCTGGTGACCACCTCGGAGAAGGCTCGTGAGCTCGGCCTCACCCCGCTGGTGCGGGTGCACACCACCGTGGTCGCCGGCGACGACCCGGTCATCATGCTGACCGCACCCATCCCGGCCACCCGCAAGGTGCTCGAGCGCTCCGGGCTGGCGCTGGCCGACATCGGGGTCTTCGAGGTCAACGAGGCCTTCGCCTCGGTGCCGTTGGCCTGGCTGGCCGAGGTGGGCGCCGACCCGGAGCGGGTGAACCCGCTCGGTGGGGCGATCGCGCTGGGGCACCCGCTGGGTGCCTCCGGTGCCCGGATCATGACCACGTTGGTCCACCGCATGCAGGCGACCGGTACCCGCTACGGCCTGCAGACCATGTGCGAGGGGGGCGGGATGGCCAACGCCACCGTGCTGGAGCTGCTCGGCTCCTGACCCCTGCGGCGGGCTCCCGGCCCGGTCTCGCCAGTGCGCTCTCCCCGCAGCCCCCGGTCGCCGTGTCGACCGGGGGCCGCGTCGTTCCGCGGCCGTCGTCCACCGCTGCGGTGTCGACTTCTCCACAAGCGTGTGCACAGCTGGGGATGGACTTCCACCGGTGTAGTTACCGGAGTGCTGTTTCTGCCCCATCAGTCACACGGCGTAGATAACCGCAGGTCACAGGGGTGTCTACACGGATCGACCGCCCACATCCGGTGGACAAGACCGTGGACGGCGACCGCCCCGGGCTGTGGATCGCCAGGATCGCTGTGCACAGACCGCTCCGTCGGGCACGAGCCCACCGTCCACAGCAGCCTCTGTCCACACAGTGACGAGTCGTCTACGGAGAGACATCGGATGGCCGGTTCCAGCGGGCCGTTCCGGGAACGACGGAGGCCCCCGTCCCGGTCGGGACGAGGGCCTCGGAGGAGGGCGGGGCGGTGGTCAGCGCCAGCGCATCGACATCACCAGGCCGGCCACCATGGCGCCGAACCCGACGAGGAAGTTCCACGGGCCGAGGCTGACCATGAACGGGATCTGGTCGCCGGCGACGTAGTAGACGACGATCCACAGCAGGCCCAGGATCATCAGGCCGACCATCACGCCGGCGTACCAGCGGGGGCTCGGCTGGGCGGCTCGGGCAGCGGCCGCGCGGGAGGGCAGCACGCCCGCGGGCGGGGTGTACACGGACTTCTTGCGCACCTTGGACTTGGGCACCCTGCCGACTCCCTCTCCGGCCGGCGGCCTGGTGCCCCGGCGACTCTGCACGCCAGCCTAAGCTGCGCACGGGCAGCGAGGTCCCCGGCGGGCCGTCTCCGGCACGTCGCGCCGCGGGTGGTGGCGTCTCGCCGGTCCCAGCGAGGAGGTGGTCATGTCCCGCCGCCGCAGCGTGTGGACAGCGCTGGTGCCCGTCGTCGCCCTCCTGGCCGGCCTGCTGTTCGCCACGTCGGGCAAGACCGCACTGGGCACCGATCTGCGCGCCGGCGACAGCACGGAGCTCTCCAGCCTGATCGACCAGCGCAACCGCGGTGTCGCCCGTCAGCAGCAGGAGCTGGCCCAGGTGCAGGAACAGATCCAGCGACTGACCGACCTGGCCGCGCTGCGCGACGGGGAGGTCGCCGCTGCGCAGGAGTCCGGCAAGGCGGGCCTGGTGTCCGCCGGGCTCATCGCGATCAGTGGCCCCGGCCTGCAGATCACCCTGGACGACGCGCCCCGGTCCCCGGGTGGGGTGCTGCCGACCGGTGCCACGGGCGACGACGTGGTCATCCACCAGTCCGACGTCCAGGCGGTGGTGAACGCGCTCTGGGCGGCCGGTGCCGACGGCGTCGCCATCATGGGGCAGCGGCTGATCGCCACCAGCGCCGTCCGGTGCGTGGGCAACACGCTGCTGCTGCAGGGGCGCACGTACTCCCCGCCGTTCGTGGTCACCGCCGTCGGCGACGCCGACGAGATGCGGGACGAGCTGGCGGCATCCGCCGGGGTCGAACTGCTCCAGCAGGCGGTCGAGGACTTCGGTCTGACGTTCCAGGTGCGGGAGACCAGGACGGTGGAGCTGCCCGCCTACGATGGCAGCCTGGACATGCAGTACGCCGACGCCGGCTGACCTCCGGCTCCGAACGCGGAGGACTCGTGAGCAGCGCAACGGGGACGGAACGGGCTGCCCCGGCAGGGCCCGTCCGGTACGGACGGCCGCGGCGGACGCCGGGGGACGTCGGACGCACCGTCGTCCGCGGGATCGGGCAGACCCTGGTGACCGCCGGGGTGATCGTGCTGCTGTTCGTCGTCTACGAGGTGTGGGTCACCGACCTGCTCACCGGCCAGCGCCAGGGTGAGCTGAGCGACGAGCTGCAGACGGAGTGGGACGACGAACCGGCAGGGCAGTCGGGCGGCGCCTTCACCGGCGGACCGATCGACGTGGCCGTGGGCGACCCGTTCGCCGTCGTGCACGTCCCACGACTGGGCGAGAACTGGTCCCGGGTGATCGTCGAGGGCACCGGCACCGCCGAGCTCGAGGACGGCCCTGGGCACTACGTCGACACCGTGATGCCCGGTGAGCAGGGCAACTTCTCGGTCGCCGGGCACCGGGTCGGCCGCGGCTCCCCGTTCCTGGATCTGGACACCATGCGGCCGGGAGACCCGATCGTCGTGGAGACCGCCGAGGGCTGGTTCACCTACCGGGTGCTGGGGGACGCGGCGACCGGCGACTTCGCCAGCCCCTCCGGGATCCCGGGGCAGCAGGTGGTCACGCCGGCCGACGTCGACGTCATCGCGCCCACCCCGGGCGGGGCACCCGGGGCGGTGGCCACCGGCAAGTACCTGACCCTGACCACCTGTCACCCCAGGTACTCGGCGCGGCAGCGGCTGATCGTGCACGCTGAGCTGGTCGATGCCCGCAGCCGCGCCGACGCGCCCGACGGCCCGGCGGCCCTGCGCGGGGACTGAGCTGGGAGGCTGGTGGCGCAATCGGGCTGACGGAGGGAACCGCGGACGTGTACACCTGGATCTGGCGGCACCTGCCCGGCGGGACCGCCGGCAAGACGCTGCTGTCCCTGTTGCTGGCCCTGGTGGTGTCTGGCGTGCTCCTGTTCGTCGTGTTCCCGTGGATCGAGCCGACCCTGCCGTTCACGGCCGTGACGGTGGACCCGGGGAGCGGACAGTGAGCGGGCAGCGCATCGAGCGGGCGGTGAGCGCGACGGTGCGGCCGGTGCTGGTCGTCGACAACTTCGACAGCTTCGTCTACAACCTGGTCCAGTACCTGGGCCAGCTGGGCGTCCCCAGCGTGGTGCGGCGCAACGACGCGGTGACCACGGCCGAGCTCGCCGACCTGGACGTGGCCGGCGTGCTGCTCTCCCCCGGGCCGGGGACGCCGGTCGATGCCGGGGTGACCGTCCCGATGGTGCGGGCGGCCGCAGAGGCCGGGGTGCCGGTGCTCGGCGTCTGCCTCGGCCACCAGGCCATCGCCGAGGCCTTCGGCGGCGTCGTCGTCCGGGCGCCGGAGCTGCTGCACGGCAAGACCAGCCAGGTCGTGCACGACGGCGTCGGCGTGCTGGCCGGCCTTCCCTCGCCGTTCACCGCCACCCGCTACCACTCCCTGGCCGTGGCGCCGGACTCCGTGCCCGCCGAGCTGGAGGTGACCGGCCGCACGCCGTCCGGGGTCGTGATGGCGCTGCGGCACCGGGAGCTGCCGATCGAGGGTGTGCAGTTCCACCCCGAGTCGGTGCTCACCGAGGGAGGGCACCAGCTGCTGGCGACCTGGCTGGGCTCGTGCGGGCTGGACCCGGACCCGGAGCTGGTCGAGGCCGCCGCCGCCGGCGCCCGGCGCCTGACGATCGCCACGGTCTAGCCGGCAACCGGGTCCTTCTGCTGCCGCTACTCCTCCGGCGGGGTCGGCGCGTCGGAGGTCGGGGCGGCGGGCGACGTCGACGTCGGCGGGGCCGAGGTCGGGGCCGGCCGGGACGTGGTGACCGGCGCCGTCGTCTCGACCGGCTCCGGCACGGCCACCAGCACGGTGATCTCGTCGCCGGCGGCCAGCTGGGTGTTCGCGCCGGGCTCCGTGCCGAACACGGTGCCCTCCGGGACGTCGCCGCGCTCACCGGTCGCAGCGGTCACGTTCGTGAAGCCGACCTCCCGGAGGGCGGCAAGGGCCTGCTGCTGGGTCTGCCCGGTGACGTCGGGCACCGGCGCGGTGCCCTGCGAGACCGACAGGGTGATCGCCGCGTCCGGCGCCACCGCGGCGTTCTCCGCCGGGTCGACCGCGATGACCTGGCCCTGGGGGGCGAGGTCGGGGACGTTGTCGATGGTCACGTTGGTGAAGCCGGCGCTGGTCAGGTTGCCGCGGGCGCGGTCGACCTGGAGGCCGACCACGCCGGGCACGGTGATCGTGTCCGGTCCGGAGCCGACGACGAGGGTCACCGACGTCGTGGGGTCCACCTGGGTGCCCGGCGCAGGGTCGGAGCTGAGCACCCGGCCCTCGTCCTCGACGCTGCTGACCCCCGGGGTCACCGTGCCCACCCGCAGGTCGGCTCCGGTGAGGGCGGTCCGTGCGTCGGCCTCGAGCTCGCCGACGACCTGCGGCACCGCGACCTGGGCGACCGGAGGAGCCGCCTCCTCGCCGTTGCCGAGCGCCATGACCAGCGCGATGACGCCTGCCAGGACCAGCACCCCGGCGACGATCGCCGCGATGACGTTGCGCCGCTTGCGCCGACGGGTGTCCTCGTCGTCCCAGTGGTCGTAGTCGACGGCCCCACCGGCGATGATCGTGGTCCTGTCCGCGTCGCTCATCACCGGCGTGGCCTCGACCCGCTGCCCGGCGACGGCACGCAGCAGGTCCGCCCGCATGTCCGCGGCCGACTGGTAGCGGTTGGCCGGGTTCTTGCTCATCGCCTTGAGCAGGATGGAGTCGAGCTCCGGGGGGATCCCGGGGTTGATCGAGGACGGCGTCCGCGGGTCCTCGCGCACGTGCTGGTAGGCGACCGCCACGGGGGAGTCGCCGGTGAACGGCGGGGTACCGGTGGCGAGCTCGTAGAGCAGGCAGCCGGCGGAGTACACATCCGAGCGGGCGTCGACGCCCTCGCCGCGGGCCTGCTCGGGGGAGAGGTACTGCGCGGTGCCGATGACCGCGGCGGTCGAGGTCATCGTGGCCGCGGAGTCCGACACCGCGCGGGCGATGCCGAAGTCCATCACCTTGACGGTGCCCTGCGGCGTGATCATCACGTTCCCGGGCTTCACGTCCCGGTGCACGATGCCGTTGCGGTGGCTGAAGTCCAGGGCCGCGCAGATGTCGGCGGTCAGCGACATGGCGCGCTCGGGCGTGAGCCGTCCCTCGCGCCGCAGGACGTCGCGCAGGGTCTCGCCCTCGACGTACTCCATGACGATGTACGGGGTGGCCCCGCTGGGGGTTCGGTCCTCGCCGGTGTCGTACACGGCGACGATCGCGGGGTGGTTCAACGAGGCCGCCGCCTGCGCCTCGCGGCGGAAGCGGACCTGCGACGACGGGTCGCGGGCGAGGTCGTGACGCAGCACCTTGACGGCGACCTCGCGGCCCAGCCGGAGGTCCCGGCCGCGGTGCACCTCCGCCATGCCGC
>JAOPWO010000278.1 GCA_025965635.1 Modestobacter sp.
GCACCCTGCACGTGCGGGGGGTCGAACACCGGGGCGTGCACCCGTTCGGCGCGGGCGACCCAGCCGCCGGTCAGCCCGGCCCGCTGCGCGCCGTGCACGTCCCAGGCGTGCACCGCCACGAGCGCCATCGCCGACGGGACGACGTCGCACACGCCGGCGGCCCACAGGTAGGGCTCGCGGCCGGGCTTCCAGGCCCGGACGTCCTGGGACGACAGGCAGCGCTCCACCAGCGGGGTCACCCCGCCTCGGGACAGGCCGGCCTCGGCGACCCCGGGGGAGCCGTGGGTCAGCGTCACGGCCCGGACGCCGGCCGCGGCCAGCCGTCGCAACGCCGGCTCCACGTCCGGGTGCGGCACCAGCTCGCCGAACGCGTCGGCCACCGTGGACCGCTGCGCCGCGGACAGCTCGGTCAGCTGGGCCAGCGCAGCGTCGAACGCCTCGCGGAACGGGCACCAGGTGCCGGTGAGCGTCGCGGCGAAGCCGGTGGCCAGCGTGCGGGAGAACACCGTGGGCAGCAGCCCGGCGGGCTCGCCCAGCTCCACCAGGGTCGCCGCGACGGGGGCGAGATCGAGCAGCGTCTCGTTGACGTCGAACGCGACGACGTGGGGCCGGGTGCGCGGCGCGTTCACGGCGCGGGCTGGTCGCGCTCGTCGGCCGGCAGGTCGGCCCCGGCGTCCGCGGTACGGCGGAAGCCGCCGGTCACCTTCCTGTAGACGAACCAGACCACGCCGATCACCACCGCGGCGACCACCACGTAGTCCAGGTAGTGCAGGTTCTTCTGCACGAAGTCGCCGGCCGCGACGCCCAACCCGATGAGCAGGCTGTTCCAGATCAGGCTGCCGCCGGCGGTGTAGAGCAGGAACTGCGGCCACGGCATCTTCACCACCCCGGCCGGCACCGACACGAAGCTGCGCACGATCGGCACCATCCGGCCGAAGAACACCGCGCCCCGGCCGTGCCGCTCGAACCACTCGAAGGTCCGGTCGACGTCCTCGGTGGCCACCAGCGGCAGCCGGTCGAGGAAGGCGTGCGACCGGCGTGGGCCCAGGGCCCGGCCGATGGAGTAGAGGACCGACGCGCCCACCACCGAGCCGACGGTCGCCCAGAAGATGACCGGCAGCAGCGACATCCGGCCCTCGTTGATCAGCACCCCGGCCGCGCCCAGCACGACCTCGCTGGGGATCGGCGGGATGACCGTCTCGATCAGGATGGTCAGCCCGACGCCCACCGCCCCGAGCTTCTCGACGAGGTCGAGCAGGAAGCCGGTGATGCCGCCCTGGTCGGATCCGGCGGCTGCGAGGAGGGACATGCCCGTCACGGTATCCGCGGGAACCGGGCGTCGCCGGGCCGCCACGGTGGGCCCCAGTAGGTTCAGCGTCCATGCTGCAGCGCTTCACCGCCCGCGCCGTCGTCGTCGGTGACCGGGCCGGGACCGTCGTCCCCGATGCCGTGGTCGACGTCGAGGACGGGCTGATCACCTGGGTCGGGCCGGCCGGCGATGCC
Source organism: Modestobacter sp. (assembly GCA_025965635.1). GTDB lineage: Bacteria > Actinomycetota > Actinomycetes > Mycobacteriales > Geodermatophilaceae > Modestobacter. Next base: position 1,504 of record JAOPWO010000278.1, read on the forward strand.
CCGCCGGCCACCGGTGCGCAGGTCACGCGGCTGCCCGGCGTGCTCACCCCCGGCCTGGTGAACACCCACTCGCACGCCCCGATGGTGCTCTTCCGCGGGCAGGGCGAGGGGCTCCCGCTGGACCGGTGGCTGCGCGAGGTGATGTGGCCCCGGGAGGCGCGGCTCACCCCCGAGGACGTCGAGGTGGCGATGACCGCTGCGTCGGCGGAGATGCTGCGGCACGGGGTGACCACCAGCGTCGAGATGTACTTCCATCCCGAGCGGATCGCCGCGGCGGTGCGGGCCACCGGCGCGCGGTCGGTGATCGCGAACCCGCTCATCGGGCTGCCCGGCTCCGGCACCTTCGACGAGCAGCTGGCAACCGCCGTCCGGCTGTCGGCCGCCGGCGACGCGCAGGTCGAGTACGGGATCGGCCCGCACGCGGCCTACACGGTGCCGCTGCCGGTGCTCACCCAGGCGGCCGAGGCCGCCCGGGACGACGGGCTGCTGCTCACCGTGCACGTGGCGGAGACCGCCACCGAGGGCGACGAGCTGCTGGCTGCCCACGGTCTGAGCGTGCCCGCGCTGCTGGCCTCGCACGACGTGCTGGGCGGGCGGGTGCTCGGCGCGCACTGCGTGCACATGGACGACGGCGACCTCGAGCTGTGGCGGGAGTACGACGTCGCCGTGGCGCACTGCCCGGGCAGCAACACCAAGCTGGCCAGCGGCACCGCCCGGCTGCGCGACATGCTCGACCTGGGCATCCGGGTGGGTGTGGGCACCGACGGGCCGGCGTCCAACGACAACCTGGACCTGTTCCAGGACCTGCGGCTGGCCGCCCAGCTCGCCCGGCTGCGCGAGCGGGACGCGACCGCGCTCACCGCCGCCGAGGCCTTCTGGCTGGCCACCGGGGCCGCCGCCGACGCCATCGGCCGGGCCGACCTCGGCCAGCTGACCGCAGGCCGGCGGGCGGACCTGGTGCACGTCGACAGCGAGGACATCGCCTTCGTGCCGGTCGGGGACGTCGAGGACCTGCTCACCCACCTGGTGTGGTCGGTCGGCTCCCGGCACGTGCGCGACACCTGGGTGGCCGGCCGGCGGGTGGTCGCCGACGGCGCCTCCACGACGGTCGACGAGGCGGCGCTGCGGGCCGACGTGCAGGTCCGGGCGCTGCGCCTGGCCGGTCGCTAGGTGGAGTGCGGCAGCCCCGGGAGCCTGCACCGCCGCACTCCACCTAGGCGCGCAGTGAGACCGTCTGGCCGCGGCCGACCGTGCGGACCTCACCGGGCGCCTGCCGGTCGGCGACCTCGGCCACGAAGTCGCCGAGCGGGCTCTTGAACACGCCGTAGTCGTCGAAGTGCACCGGGACGGTGACCGGCGGCTTCAGCAGCTCGACGAGGTCGGCGCCCTGCCGGGCGTCCATGGTGAGCAGCACGCCGCCGACCTTGGTGCCGCCCAGGTGCGGGATCAGCACGTCGAGCGGCCCGCACCGCTCCAGCACATCGCCCAGGACGGGCCGGAACAGGGTGTCGCCGCTGATGTAGCCGCGCCAGGCCACCTCGTTGCCGGCCGTGCCGCCGCGGACCAGCTCCAGCACGCTGCCCATCACCTGCGGCAGCAGCCGGGCCAGCGGACCGGGGCCGTGGACGCCGGGCACCGACGTGATCCGCAGGGTGCTGGTGCCGCTGGTGAGCTCGTGGGTCTGCCAGGGGCGGAGGTCGGCGGTGTCGGTGAAGCCCCGCTTGCCCAGGCAGGCGGCCGCCTGGGGGGTGGTGACCACCGGGGTGCCCTTGGGCAGCGAGCGGGTGGCGATGCGGTCCCAGTGGTCGCCGTGCATGTGCGACAGCAGGACGGCGTCCAGCGCGGGCAGCTGGGCCGGCACGAGCGCGGGATCGGTGAGCCGCCGGCTGCGCAGGCCGTAGCCCAGGTGCGCCCACTGGCCCCGGTGCAGGAAGTTCGGGTCGGTCAGCAGCGTGAACGGGCCCAGCCGCAGCAGGGTCGTCGCAGTGCCGCCGAAGGTGAGCGTGACGTCGTCGTCCCCGGGTGCGGTCATGCCCGACGGCTACCCGCCGCACCGCCTGGTAGACACGGGTCCGTGTCAGAGACCCGTTCCGTCGACGAGTCCTTCCTCGCCCTCCCGCTGTCCGCGCTCGCCGAGGCGGCGCTGACCCGCGCGGTCGACCTGGGTTGCGAGCACGCCGACCTGCGGGTCGAGCGGATCCGCACCCAGACGATCCGGCTGCGCGACGCCCGGCTGGAGGCGCTGGCCGACGGCGAGAACCTCGGCCTCGCCGTCCGCGTCGTCCACGAGGGCACCTGGGGGTTCGCCGCCGGCGTGGTGCTCACCGCGGCCGAGGCCGTCCGGCTGGCCGAGGAGGCCGTCGCCGTCGCGACCGTGTCCGCGGCGATGAACACCGACCGCGTGGAGCTCGCGCCCGAGCCGGTGCACGCCGGCGCCGAGTGGGTGTCGGCCTACGACGTCGACCCGTTCGCCGTGCCCGACGCGGAGAAGACCGCCCTGCTCACCGAGCTGTCGGAGCAGTTGCTGGCCGCCGACGGCGTGGAGCACGTGCAGTCCAGCGTGATGCAGGTCAAGGAACAGAAGTTCTACGCCGACACCGCCGGCACCCGCACCCGGCAGCAGCGGGTCCGGTTGCACCCGGAGTTCACCGCGCTCACCGTCGACCGGTCGACCGGCGCGTTCGAGTCGATGCGCACCCTGGCCCCGCCGGTCGCCCGCGGCTGGGAGTTCCTCACCGGCGACAGCTGGGACTGGCGCGGTGAGCTGGCCGGGATCCCCGAGCTGCTGCGGGAGAAGACCAAGGCACCCTCGGTCGACCCGGGCCGCTACGACCTGGTCGTCGACCCGTCCAACCTGTGGCTGACCATCCACGAGTCCATCGGGCACGCCACCGAGCTCGACCGGGCGCTGGGCTACGAGGCCGCCTACGCCGGCACCTCGTTCGCCACCGTCGACAAGCTCGGCAGCCTGCAGTACGGCTCGCCGCTGATGCACGTCACCGGCGACCGGACGGCCGAGCACGGGTTGTCCACGGTCGGCTGGGACGACGAGGGCGTCGCCGGGCAGCAGTGGGACCTCATCCGCGACGGCGTGCTGGTCGGGTACCAGGTCGACCGCAACATGGCCCGGCTGCGGGGCATGGACCGCTCCAACGGCTGCGCGTTCGCCGACTCCGCTGCGCACGTCCCGGTGCAGCGGATGGCCAACGTGTCGCTGCAGCCGGCCCCCGGCGGTCCCTCCACCGAGGAGATCATCGGCGGGGTCGAGCGCGGCATCTACGTGCTCGGTGACAAGAGCTGGTCGATCGACATGCAGCGGTACAACTTCCAGTTCACCGGCCAGCGCTTCTACAAGATCGAGAACGGCCGGCTGGCCGGTCAGCTGCGCGACGTGGCCTACCAGGCGACGACGACGGAGTTCTGGAACTCGATGAGCGTCGTCGGCGGGCCGCAGACGTACGTGCTCGGCGGCGCCTTCAACTGCGGCAAGGCCCAGCCGGGGCAGGTGGCGCCGGTGAGCCACGGCTGCCCGAGCGCCCTGTTCGAGCACACGAACATCCTCAACACCGCCCAGGAGTCCGGTCGATGAAGTCGACGAGCGAGCATCGCAGCGAGCGCGAGCGAGGAGCGCAGTGACCAGGTCGTCGAGCTCGTACGTCCCGCCCCAGGAGCTGGTCGAGCGCGCGCTGGACGCATCCACCGCCGACGGGCAGGTCGCCTACGTCGTGGAGAGCTCGGAGGCCAACCTCCGCTGGGCCGGCAACAGCCTGACCACCAACGGTGCGATGCGCTCCCGGCAGGTCGTCGTCATCTCCTTCGTCGACGGTGGCGCCGGGATGGCGACCGGCACGGTGGCGCGCACCGGGACGCCGGACATCGCCGAGCTGGTCGCCGCCAGCGAGCGGGCCGCCCGCGACGCCGGTCCGGCCGAGGACGCGATGCCGCTGGTCGGTGACGTCCCGCCCGGCGCCGGCGACTGGGACGCCGAGGCGGCGCAGACCTCCATCGACGTGTTCGCCGAGTTCGCCCCCGCGCTCGGCACGGCGTTCGGCGAGGCCCGCGACCGTGGCGAGCTGCTGTTCGGCTTCGCCGAGCACCAGCTGGCCACCACCTACCTGGGCAGCTCCACCGGGCTGCGGCTGCGGCACGACCAGCCCACCGGCCGGGTGGAGCTCAACGGCAAGTCCACCGACTTCGGCCGTTCGGTGTGGGCCGGCGTCGGCACCCGCGACTTCACCGACGTGTCGGTCGAGGGCCTGGCCGCCGAGGTGGCACAGAAGATGGCCTGGTCGCAGCGGAAGCTGGAGCTGCCCGCCGGTCGCTACGAGACGCTGCTGCCGCCGTCCACGGTCAGCGACCTGATGATCTACGCATACTGGACGATGGAGGCGCGCGACGCCGACGAGGGCCGCAACGTCTACGCCAAGGCCGGCGGTGGCAACCGGATCGGCGAGCGGCTGGCCGCGCTGCCGCTGACCCTGCGCAGCGACCCGCACGCACCCGGGCTGGAGTGCAGCCCGTTCCAGGTGGTCGGCGGGTCGTCGGGGGCGGCGTCGGTGTTCGACAACGGGATGGCCACCCCGGCGGTCGACTGGATCTCCGGCGGCGTGCTGACCAACCTGGTCCGGCCGCGGGCCTGGGCGCTGAAGACCACCGCCCCGGCCACCGCCGCGATCGACAACCTGGTCCTCGAGGACCCGGCCGCCACCGCCTCGCAGGCCGACATGATCGCCGCGACCGAGCGCGGCCTGCTGCTCACCACGCTCTGGTACATCCGCGAGGTCGATCCGCAGACCCTGCTGCTGACCGGTCTCACCCGGGACGGCGTGTTCCTCGTGGAGAACGGCGAGGTCACCGGGGCGGTGAACAACTTCCGTTTCAACGAGTCGCCGGTCGACCTGCTCGGCCGGGCCACCCAGGCCAGCGTCACCGAGCGGACGCTGCCCCGGGAGTGGAACGACTGGTTCACCCGCGCGGCCATGCCGATGCTGCGGGTGCCGGACTACAACATGAGCTCGGTCAGCCCCGCCAGCTGACGGCGCCGGGCATCGTCGACCGGCCGGGGGCCGCTCGGTATCCTCAGGACGGGCCGTGACTGGCGCACACAGGTGGACCACCACCGGGGAGCGGCCCCGTCGATCCGACGACTGCCGCGCGCCTGGGCTCCCGTCTCGACCGAGGAGCGCCCCCGTGACCAGCACCGTCTCCCGTGAGTCCGCCGCGTTCGCCGGCGCCCTGGACGTCATCGCCCGCGTTGAGCCCCGCGTCGCCGCCGCCATCGGCCAGGAGCTCACCGACCAGCGCGGGAGCCTCAAGCTCATCGCGAGTGAGAACTACGCCTCGCCGGCCGTGCTGCTGGCGATGGGCAACTGGTTCAGCGACAAGTACGCCGAGGGCACGCCCGGCCGGCGGTTCTACGCAGCCTGCCAGAACGTCGACACCGTCGAGCTGCTGGCCGCCGAGCACGCCCGGGAGCTGTTCGGCGCCGACCACGCCTACGTCCAGCCGCACTCGGGGATCGACGCCAACCTGGTCGCGTTCTGGTCGATCCTGGCCGCCCGGGTCGAGACGCCGGCGCTGGTCGAGGCCGGGGTGAGGAACGTCGACGCGCTGACCGACGCCGACTGGTCCCGGCTGCGCCGGTCGCTCGGCGACCAGCGGATGCTGGGGATGTCCCTGGACGCCGGGGGGCACCTCACGCACGGCTTCCGCCCCAACATCTCCGGGAAGATGTTCGAGCAGTCCAGCTACGGCACCGACCCGGAGACCGGGCTGATCGACTACGCCGCCCTGCGCCGGCGGGCCCGGGAGTTCCGGCCGCTGGTCCTGGTCGCCGGCTACTCGGCCTATCCGCGGCTGGTCGACTTCGCCGCGATGCGGGAGATCGCCGACGAGGTCGGCGCGACGCTCCTGGTGGACATGGCGCACTTCGCCGGCCTGGTCGCCGGCCGGGTGCTCACCGGCGACGCGGACCCGGTGCCGCACGCCGATGTCGTCACGACCACCACGCACAAGTCGCTGCGTGGCCCCCGCGGCGGGATGGTGCTGTGCACCGAGGAGTTCGCGCCCTTCGTCGACCGGGGCTGCCCGATGGTGCTCGGCGGTCCTCTGCCGCACGTGATGGCGGCCAAGGCGGTCGCGCTCGCCGAGGCGCGGCGCCCGGAGTTCGCCGGCTACGCCCAGCAGATCGTCGCCAACGCCCGGGCGCTGGCCGAGGGGCTGCTGCGCCGCGGCGTCCGGCTGGTCACCGGCGGGACCGACAACCACCTGGTGCTCGTCGACGTCGGTGGCACCGGCCTGACCGGCCGGCAGGCCGAGGCGGCGCTGCTCGACGCGGGGCTGGTCACCAACCGCAACTCGGTGCCGGCCGACCCGAACGGCCCGTGGTACACCAGCGGCATCCGACTGGGCACGCCCGCGCTCACGACCCGGGGCCTGCGCGAGGGCGAGCTCGCCGAGGTGGGGGACCTGATCGCCGACGTCCTGCAGAACACCACGCCGGACGGCGACTCCAAGGTCCGGTACCGGCTCGACCCCGCGGTGGCCGAGCGGGTGCGGGCACGGGCCGCCGAACTGGTCGCCGCGCACCCGCTCTACCCGGAGGTGTCGCTGGACCTGGCCGGTCGCTGACCGGTCAGTCGTCCTCGTGCCGGAGCTCCCGGCCGGTCTGGTCGAGATCAGGGGTGGACGTCGCCATCGCCGGGTCGACCGGGTTGCCGGTGGGCTCGGTGCCGTGGGTCTGCGCGTCGTCGGTGGTGCGCTGGGTCGCCGGGTCGTGCCCGGGCGTCGGTGTGGACATGCCCGGGCAGTACCCACCTCAGCGGCCCGGAGAACAGGGCCAGCCGACGTGCCGGCCGACCTCGGTCGGGTCCGGGGTGTGGAACGGGGTGCCGGCCGGCGCCCCGTCGACATGGGCGGCCACGACCGGTCAGCCGCACCTCCACGGCGGGTCGGCCTCGGGCCAGGCCTCGACGCCCCCGGCGCCGTCGGCCAGGTAGGCGGTGCTCCCGTCCGGAGCCAGCCACACGGTGGTGCCCTCGTCGGTCAGCCCGGTCATCCCGGTCGTCACGGCGTCGGCCGGCAGCGCGGCGTCCAGCCGCAGCCGGCCGGCGAGGTCGGCGGACAGCACTCCGTCGGGATCCCGGACGTACTGGCTCCGGTCGGCGTCCGACGGCCAGGCCACCGACAGGAACGTGACCGACGCCCAGTCGCAGTGCTCGCTGCCCTGGTGCACCTCGAGCCGGGACGAGGGCACGGTGAGGCCGTCGCGCTCACCGGGCGCGGCCGCCGGGCCGCCGTC
>JAOPWO010000296.1 GCA_025965635.1 Modestobacter sp.
GGCCAGCGCCTCGTCCGAGAGGGGCGCCCGGGTCGCGCGCCCGGCGTGCTCCGCCGCGGCACGACCGGCCCGCCGTCCGAACACCAGCAGGTCCGACAGCGAGTTCCCGCCCAGCCGGTTCGACCCGTGCATCCCGCCGGCCACCTCACCGGCCGCGAACAGGCCGGGCACCCGGGCCGCCGCGGTGTCCGGATCGACCTCCACCCCGCCCATCACGTAGTGGCACGTGGGCCCGACCTCCATCGCCTCGGCCGTGATGTCGACCTCGGCCAGCTCCTTGAACTGGTGGTACATCGAGGGCAGCCGCTTGCGGATGTACCCGGCCGGGCGCCGCGAGGCGATGTCGAGGAACACGCCGCCGTGCGGGGTGCCGCGGCCGGCCTTCACCTCGCTGTTGATCGCCCGGGCGACCTCGTCCCGGGGCAGCAGCTCCGGGGGACGGCGGTTGTTCTTCTTGTCGTCGTACCAGCGGTCGGCCTCGTCCTCGGACTCCGCGGTCTCCTTGCGGAAGAAGTCGGGGATGTAGTCGAACATGAACCGGTTGCCGGCGGAGTTCTTCAGGACCCCGCCGTCCCCGCGCACGCTCTCCGTCACCAGGATCCCGCGCACCGACGGCGGCCAGACCATCCCGGTGGGGTGGAACTGGACGAACTCCATGTTCACCAGCGTCGCGCCGGCCTGGAGGGCCAGGGAGTGCCCGTCGCCGGTGTACTCCCAGGAGTTCGAGGTGACCTTGTAGGACTTGCCGATGCCGCCGGTCGCCAGCACGACCGACGGCGCATGCCAGGCGACGAAGCGCCCCGTCTCACGCCAGTAGCCGAAGGCGCCGGTGACGCCGTCGTCGTCCGTGAGCAGCCTTGTCACCGTGCACTCCATGTACACGTCGATGCCCAGGGCGACGGTGCGCTGCTGCAGCGTGCGGATCAGTTCCAGCCCGGTGCGGTCGCCCACGTGGGCCAGCCGCGCGTACCGGTGCCCGCCGAAGTCGCGCTGGCTGATCAGGCCGTCCGGGGTGCGGTCGAACAGCGCGCCCCAATCCTCCAGCTCGCGGACCCGGTCCGGCGCCTCCTGGGCGTGCAGCTGCGCCATCCGCCAGTGGTTGAGCATCTTCCCGCCGCGCATGGTGTCCCGGAAGTGCACCCGCCAGTTGTCCTCGGGGTAGGTGTTCGCCATCGCTGCGGCGATGCCGCCCTCGGCCATGACCGTGTGGGCCTTGCCCAGCAGCGACTTGCAGACGACGGCCGTGCGCGCGCCCGCCTCGCAGGCCTCGATCGCGGCCCGCAGGCCGGCACCGCCCGCCCCGACCACGACGACGTCGTACTCGTGCCGTTCCAGCTCCATCAGAAGAACCTCGGGTCGGAGATCGTGCCGGTGGCGAGCAGCAGGACGTAGAAGTCGGCGAACGCGACGCCGAACAGCGAGATCCAGGCGTACTGCATGTGCCGGGCGTTCAGCTTCGAGACCGAGGTCCACGCCTTGTAGCGCAGCGGGTGTCGGGAGAAGGAGTTCAGCCGGCCACCGACGATGTGCCGGCAGGAGTGGCAGGACACCGAGTACAGGAACAGCAGGACGGCGTTGGCCAGCAGGACGAGCGTGCCCAGCCCCATGTGCCCCCACTCGCCCGTCTCGTCCCGGAACGCGCGGATCGCCTCGTAGAAGAGGATGACGTTGAACACCAGGGCCGCGTACAGGAAGTACCGGTGCACGTTCTGGCCGACCAGGGGCAGCCGCGTCTCACCGGTGTACCGGCGGTGCGGCTCCGCGACCGCGCAGGCCGGCGGCGACAACCAGAACGAGCGGTAGTAGGCCTTGCGGTAGTAGTAGCAGGTCAGCCGGATGCCCAGCGGCAGCACGAGGATGTAGAGCGCCGGGGAGATCCAGGCCGGTCCGGTGATGAACTCGGGGAAGCTGCTGCCCTCGCACCGGGTGGTGATGCAGGGCGAGTAGAACGGCGAGATGTAGGGCGAGGCGTAGTAGTGGTCGTTCTGGAAGGCCCGGAACGTCGAGTAGGCGATGAACAGCACCAGCGCGACCACGGTCAGCAGCGGCTCGAGCCACCAGCGGTCCGTGCGCAGCGTCCGCGCCGCGATGGCCGCGCGGCGCGGCCCGGCCGTCCCGCCACCCGCTCCGGGAGAGACCGCCCCGGAGCCGCGTGGAGCGGTGGTGGTCACCGCAGCGTGCGGCCGGACCCGCCGATGCCGTCGTCGTCCCCGTCGCCGTAGACGGCCGCGAAGGAGGGCTCGTGCGGCGCCCGTGCCTGGGCGCCGCACAGCAGGCCGAGGTCGTCGCGGAGCCGCGCGACGTCGCTCCTCAGCCTGCGGGAGTCGACGGTGTCACCGAAGTGCCCCGTCACGCGGGCGCACGCCTGTTCGAGGGCGTCGACCGCCTCGCGCGCCGCTGCCACGTCCTGATCCAACGACATCTCTGCCCCCAGATTGCTGCCGGCTCCGCCGGGGCGGCGGGAGGAGGGAAGTCGACCACGGGCGGGGAGCGGAGGAAAGGGGGTCGGGGGCCGGTTCTTCGGCCCCGGACCGCGCCCGGGTTCCGGCCGGCTCGTGACGGCGTGGGGTGACCGGCCGCCTCAGGCGCCGTTCGGCCGGCCGGTCAGCGCGTCCCGCAGACGGTCGACCAGGCCGACGCCGGGGCCGAGGGTCTTGTGGAACAGCGCGCTGTGCGGAGCGGACGGGTGGGGGCGGGTCGGCGCCGCCTTCTTCGCGGCCTCGACCTTCCCGCCGATCTCCACCAGCTGGTCGCGGGAGAGGTGAGCGCGCAGCTGCGGGAACTGGTCGCGTTCCTCGTCCGCGACGTGGTCGCGCAGGACAGCCTCCAACCGCCCGAGCGTCTCGAGGAACCGCGGGTCGGCAGCGTCGACGTCCTCGAGCTGCTTCATGATCTCGACCAGCTGCTGGTGCTCCTCGGTGTCGTGCTGGACGCTGCTCGCGCCGTCGGGCAGGTGGTCCCGCATGGCCGGGTAGACGTACATCTCCTCGGCCACCGAGTGCCGCATCAGCTCGGCGATGACCGTCTCGACCATGTCGCGGCGCTGCGCGGGGTCGGCGACGGGTATCTGGCCCACCAGCTCCATCACCTCCTGGTGGTCGGCGGTCAAGATGTCGACGACGTCGCGGTCGTCGGTGCTCGTGGTCATGTCGTCCCCGGTCCTGCAGGAGGGCTGCCTCGGCTCGGCGGTGGTCGCCTACCCGCATGGCGCCCGCCGCATGCCCGCCGCCCGCGAGGCCGGGGGACGCCTCTGGCTGATCGCCGGGCGCGGGCCCGTCAGGTCGGGCTGGCCGCGCGGGGCAGCGCCGGCAGGCCGAGGTTCTCGCGCAGCGTGCTCCCCGGGTACTCGGTCCGGTACACCCCGCGCTCCTGCAGCAGCGGCACGACCGAGTCGACCACCGGGTCCAGCCCGACCGGGGTGATGTGCGGAACCAGGATGAAGCCGTCGCACGCGTCGGCCTGC
>JAOPWO010000325.1 GCA_025965635.1 Modestobacter sp.
CGGGTTCGGCGCCGGCCAACCGGGGCAAGCGCAAGCGCCGCTGACCTCCGGGTCGCCGCACCGGCCAGCCGCCACCGGCCCCACGACCACCGGGTTCGCCCGGCCGCCTGCACGACCCTGGGAGGAACCACCCTGAGTCCACCCGACAACGACACCGTGACCGCTGTCGACCCCGCTCTCCCTGACGCCGACGAGGCCTCCGCCGACGCCGTGGTGGAGGACGTCGTGGCCGACGAGGAGGACGACGAGGCGGTCGACACCCTGCTCGTCCGCGAGGGCGACGTGGCCGGCGACTACCTCGAGCGACTGCTCGACATCCTCGACGTGGACGGCGACATCGACCTCGACGTCGAGGGCGACCGCGCCTCGGTCGCCGTGGTCGGGGGGCAGCTGAAGACCCTGATCGGGCCGGACGGCGCCACCCTGGAGGCGCTGCAGGAGCTGACCCGCCTCGCCGTGGCGCAGGCCACCGGCGTGCGCAGCCGGTTGATGCTCGACATCGGCGGCTTCCGGGCCAAGCGCCGCGCCGACCTGACCGCGCTGGCCACCGAGGCAGCGGCCCGGGTCGGCCAGAGCCGGCAGCCCGAGCGGCTCGCCGCGATGAACCCGTTCGAGCGCAAGGTCGTGCACGACGTCATCGCCGGCTCGCCCGGAGTGCGCAGCGAGTCGGAGGGCGAGGAGCCGAACCGCCGTGTCGTGGTTCTGCCCGACGCGTGAGTGACGAGCCCCAGGAGCTGACCGACCCGCCCAGCGGGGAGGACTCCGAGCAGGTCGGGACCGGAACGGGGGAACCCGTTCCGGTATCCCCGGCGATCGCGGCGGAGGTCTTCGGTACGGCGTTGCCGGCCGTCGAGCGGTACGTTGCGATGCTGGCCGGGGACGGCGTCGTCCGCGGGTTGATCGGACCGCGGGAGGTCTCCCGGTTGTGGGACCGGCACGTGCTGAACAGCGCCGCCATGGCCGAGGTGGTGCCGGCGGGCGCCCGCGTCGTCGACGTCGGCAGCGGTGCGGGTCTGCCGGGTGTCCCGCTGGGACTGGCCCGGCCGGACCTGGCGATCACCCTGGTCGAGCCGATGGCGCGGCGGGTGGAGTTCCTGACCGACGTGGTCGCGTCCCTCGGTGCTCCGTGGCGCGTGGTCCGCGGGCGCGCTGAGGAACGCTCGGTCGTCCGGACGGTCGGACCGGTCGACGTGGTGACGGCGCGAGCGGTCGCGCCGCTCCCGCGGCTGGTCGGGTGGTGCCGGGGCCTGCTGCGCCCGGGGTCGCAGCTCATCGCCCTCGTGGGGGCGCGCGCGGCGGCCGAGGTGCCCGCCCTGCTGCCCGAGCTGGAGGCGGCCGGGATGCGCGACGTGCACACCCGGTCGGTCGGTGTCGAGCTGGGCGCCGCAGCCACTACCGTGGTGGTCATGACGCGCGGTGGCCGATGACGGTCATCCCGCTCCACGGGACCGTTCCACGTGGAACACCAGGAGGACCTGCGCGTTCCACGTGGAACACGGCGGTGAGGGAGACGCACCGATGACCGACCCGGGCGAGCGACTGCGCAACAGCTTGACCGCCGACAGCGCCCCCGGCGGGCCTCCGGTGGAGTTCGACAGCCCGATCGCGATGGAGGCGATGCGGGCCACCCGGGTGCTGCACGCGGCACACCAGGAGCCCTTCCCGGTGCCCGGACGCATCCGGGTGATCACCGTGGCCAACCAGAAGGGTGGCGTCGGCAAGACGACGTCCACGGTCAACCTCGGCGTGGCCCTGGCCATGTACGGCCTGCGGACGCTGGTCATCGACCTCGACCCGCAGGGCAACACCAGCACCGCCCTCGGCGTGGAGCACACGGTGGGCACGCCCTCGATCTACGACACCCTGGTCGGCGACAGCCCGCTGGTGGAGGTGGCTGCGCCGACCACCGCCAGCCCCCTGCTGCGGTGCGTCCCGGCGACGATCGACCTGGCCGGCGCCGAGATCGAACTGGTCTCGATGGTGGCCCGGGAGCACCGGCTGCGCCGGGCCATCGAGACCTACCTGTCCGAGGTGCCGGCCGACGAGCGCCCGCACTACGTCCTCATCGACTGCCCGCCGTCCCTCGGGCTGCTGACGCTGAACGCGCTGGTGGCCGGGGACGAGGTGCTCATCCCGATCCAGTGCGAGTACTACGCGCTGGAGGGGCTGGGTCAGCTGCTCTCCAACATCGACCTGGTCCGGGCGCACCTCAACCCGGGCATCTCGGTGAGCACCATCCTGCTCACCATGTACGACGGCCGGACGAAGCTGGCCGACCAGGTGGCCGACGAGGTGCGGAACCACTTCGGTGAGCTGGTCCTGTCAGCGGTGATCCCCCGCAACGTCCGGGTGAGCGAGGCGCCCGGCTACGGGCAGTCCGTGCTCACCTACGACCCCGGCTCCCGGGGAGCCACCAGCTACGTCGAGGCCGCCAAGGAGCTGGCCGAGCGTGGGGCGCATCTCAGCCCTGCCGCGCCGCCCCCCCAGGCCGTAGCAGCCCCACCGCCCCCACCGGCCACACCACCGCTGGCCGCGCTGGTGCTGGGCGAGCCGGCGGCCATCCAGCGGCTGACCGGACGGCACAGCTCGTGACCGGGACCGCGCACGACATCGGACACCACAGCGAGGAGCAGCACCCGTGACGAAGCGCGGCGGTCTCGGCCGGGGCCTGGCGGCTATCATCCCCACCAGCGCTCCCGCCCCCACGGCGACGCCGGCGGCGCGTGCCGCCGAGGCGGCCGAGCACGGTGGCGGTGTCGGCACCGCCGAGCGTCCCGAGCCGGTCGCGCACCCGGGGTGGACCGAGCGGGCCACGCCGTCGGGGTCGGACGGCCCCGACGTGCTGCCGGTCACCGGTGCAGCGCTGGAGCTGGAGGCGGTGCTCAGCGTCCCGGGTGCGCAGCTGCGGGAGGTGCCGGTCGGCTCCGTCGTCCCCAACCCCAAGCAGCCGCGCCAGGTCTTCGACGACGATGCCCTCGACGAGCTCACCCACTCGGTGCGCGAGTTCGGGTTGCTGCAGCCGATCGTGGTCCGCGAGGGCCCGGATGGCGGCTACGAGCTGATCATGGGCGAGCGGCGGCTGAGAGCTGCCCGGGCCGCGGAGCTGGAGACCGTCCCGGCGATCGTCCGGTTCACCGCGGATGATGCGATGCTGCGCGACGCCCTGCTGGAGAACATCCACCGGGTGCAGCTGAACCCGCTGGAGGAGGCGGCGGCCTACCAGCAGCTGCTCGAGGAGTTCGGCGCCACCCACGAGGAGCTCGCCGGCAAGATCGGCCGGAGCCGCTCGCAGGTGACCAACACCATCCGGCTGCTCAAGCTCCCGGTGCGGGTGCAGACCCGGGTGGCGGCCGGCGTGCTGTCCGCCGGACATGCCCGGGCACTGCTGGGCCTCCCCGAGGCCGAGGCCCAGGAGGCGCTGGCCACCCGCATCGTGGCCGAGGGCATGTCGGTCCGGGCCACGGAGGAGGCGGTGTCCCTCGCCGTCGCCGCCTCCCCCACGGCTGCCCGGCGGACCAACCGGAAGCTCAGCGCGCCCGGCGTGGAGGACCTCGCCGGGCGGCTCTCCGACGTCTTCGAGACCAAGGTCAAGGTGCAGATCGGCCGGGCAAAGGGCCGGATCGTGGTCGAGTTCGGCTCGGTCGACGACCTGCAGCGGATCGTCGGCATGATGGCCCCCGACATCACCGGCCGCAGCTGAGCACATCGTCGTCCTCCGGACGACGCCGTGACCACGAGCTGTTCCGGTCGCGCCGAGCGGCAGGGTTGCGTCAGTGACGCAACGTCACCGGTCGCTCCCCGCGGCTGCTCGGCGAGCCAGCAGCCGCACCAGCACGTCACCGAGCTCGTAGCCGGCAGCCTCCAGGGCCATCGGGAACATCGAGGTCTCGGTGAGACCCGGGGAGACGTTCACCTCGAGGAAGTGCACGTCGCCGTCGGCGGAGACGATCGCGTCGGTACGGGAGAGGTCGGCCAGCCCCAGGGCCCGGTGCGCGGCCAGGGCCACCTCCGCCGCGCGGGCGGCGACGGCGCCGGAGACCCGGGCCGGGGTGTGGTACTCGGTGAGCCCCGGGGTGTACCGCGACGTGTAGTCGAAGACGCCGGACTCGGGGGCGATCTCCACCGCCGGGAGCGCCTCGGGGCCCTGCCCCAGGTCGACCACCGACAGCGCCAGCTCCACGCCCTCGACGAAGCGCTCCACGAGCACCGTGTCGCCGTAGGCGAAGGCGCTGACCATGGCGGCCGGCAGGCCCTCGACCCGGCTGATCTTCTGCGCTCCCAGCGCGGAGCCGCCCGACGCGGGCTTCACCATCAGCGGCAACCCCAACCGGGCCACGATCAGGTCCAGCACCGCGCCGGCGCCCAGCTCGCGGAAGGTGCTGTGCGGCAGCGCCACCCAATCCGGCGTCGTCACCCCCGCGCCCCGCACCACGGACTTCGCGGCCGGCTTGTCCCAGGCCAGCCGGCAGGCGGCGGCAGGCGAGCCCACGTACGGGACGCCAGCCAGGTCGAGGACCGCGCGCAGCGCGCCGTCCTCACCGGTCGCACCGTGCAGGGCGATGAACACCGCGTCCGCCGGGTGCGCGGCGAGGCCCGGGAGGAGCTCGCTGTCCGCGTCGAGCAGCTCGGCGTCCACTCGGGAGCGGTGCAGCGCCTCCATCACCTGTCCTCCGGAGGACAGGCTGACCTCCCGCTCGAAGGTCAGCCCACCGGCCAGCACCAGCGCGCGCAGCGGGTGCTCGGCGCGGGCGCCGGTGTCGGTGGCAGCGGCGGGGGCAGCAGCGGCAGCGCCGGCCGAGTCGTTCATGCGTGGTCCCCGGTCTGGTCGCTGTTGGCCGGTCCGATGATCGGCGGGGCGTCCGTCGCGGTCGGCCGGGGGAGGCGGAACGTCCCGGTGTCGACCGCGTCGAAGGTCGCGTGCAGCTCCAGCTCGGCCTCGATGACCCGGGCCAGCCGGCGGACCCCCTCACGGATCCGGTCCGGCTCCGGGAAGCAGTAGGACAGCCGCATGTACTCCCGGCCCTGGCCGTCGGCGTAGAAGCCGATGCCGGGGACGTAGGCGACGTGCGCGGCCACCGCGCGCGGCTGCATCAGCTTGGCGTCCAGTCCGTGCGGCAGCTTCAGCCACACGTAGAAGCCACCGTCCGGCTTCGTCCAGGTGGTGCCCGGCGGCATGAGGGCGGTCAGCGACTCCAGGGTCGCGTCGCGTCGTTCCCGGTAGAGCTCGGTGAAGATCTTGATCTGCTCGCGCCAGGGCTGGGTGTCCAGGTACCGCGCGACCGCGTACTGGGTCAGCGACGGCGGGCAGAGCACCTGGGCCTCGGTGGCCAGGACCAGCTTCTCCCGGACGGCGAGCGGCGCGAGCACCCAGCCCACCCGCAGCCCCGGGGAGAAGGTCTTGGAGAAGGAACCGAGGTAGATGACCCGCTCGTCGTTGCGGGCCCGCAACGCTCGGATCGGCTCGTGGTCGAACCCGAGCAGCCCGTAGGGGTTGTCCTCGATGATGAGCAGGTCGTACTTCTCGGCCAGCGCGACGATCGCCTCGCGCCGCGGCTCGGACAGCGTGACACCGGCCGGGTTGTGGAAGTTGGGCACCGTGTACAGGAACTTCACTCGTTCGCCGGCGGCGCGGCTCGCCTTGAGGGCCTCTTCCAGCGCCTCCGGGATGAGGCCGTCGTCGTCCATCTCGAGGTGCCGGACCTCGGCCTGCGCGGCCTGGAAGACGCCCAGGGCACCGACGTAGGACGGTGCCTCGGCCAGGATGACGTCGCCCGGGTCGATGAAGACCCGGGTGACCAGGTCCAGGCCCTGCTGCGAGCCGACGGTGACGACCACCTCGCTGGGCGAGGCGTCGGTGATGCCCTCCAGCGCCATGACGTCGCAGATCCGCTCGCGCAGCCGTGGGTCGCCCTGGCCGGAGCCGTACTGCAGCGTCTGCGCGCCCATGCCGGAGACCAGGTCGCCGATCATCGAGCCGACGGCGTCCAGCGGGAGGGCGGTCACCGCGGGCATGCCGCCGGCGAGGGAGACGACCTCCGGCCGGCTGACCACGGAGAACAGGGCGCGGATCTCCGAGCTCTTCATCCCGTGGGTGCGTGCTGCATAGCGGTCTGCCAGGGGGTCCAGCCGCGGGTGGCGGGGATGGACGTGCGGGGACGCACTGGCAGAGTGCGCCCCGGCCTGACCGGAACCGACCGTCGGGTCGGGCGCAGGTGGGGTCACCCGCAGGAGTCTAGGCGGCTCCGCTCAGAGTCCCGCGCCGGGACGCGCTGTGAGTGACCGTCCCGTCACGGGGCCGCCGCCGGCGGGGAGCAGGAACGTGCCGGTCGGCGGATCCGCCTCTGCTGGCAGGAAGAGCCGCTGGACCGAGGCCACCACGGCCTGGGCGATGGTGCTGCGCAGCCGGGCGTCGAGCAGCAGCAGCCGGTCGACCGGGTGCGAGAGGTAGCCGCAGTCCAGCCGGACGGCGGGCATCCGGGACATCCGCAGGATGTCCCAGGTCTTCGCGTGCGAGCCGCAGTCCAGCATGCCGGTGCGCGCGATCACCTCGCGGCGGGCGAGGTTGGCGAACTGCTCCCCCACCGTGGAGCTGGCCCCGGAGCCGGTGCCGTAGTAGTAGCTGGCCACCCCGCGGGCGTGGGCCGAGCCGTGCGCCTCCATGTGCAGCGAGAGGAAGAGGTCGGCCCGGGCGTCGTTGGCGAAGGCTGTGCGCTCCTCCGCGCTGGGTCCGCCGGTGCGGCCCCGGGTCAGGTAGACGCGGGCCCCGGCGGCGGCCAGCCGGCCCTCGACCCGGGAGGCCAGGTCGAAGACCAGGTCGGCCTCGGTGGTCTCCCCCGCGGTGTAGCCGGTGTCATCGCCGCCGTGGCCGGGGTCGATCACCACGACCCGGCCGAAGAGGTGTGGGCCGGAGTCGACGAGCGAGGCGCTCTGGCGGAGCAGCTGCGGGCGGCCGCCGGTGACCCGGCGGCCCAGCTGCTTGAGCGCCCGGAGCGTGGCCGGTCCGCAGGTGCCGTCGGAGTTGAGACCGTAGTCGCGCTGGAAGGCGCGCAGCCCGGCCTCGGTCTCGGCACCCAGGATGCCGTCGGCCCGCCCGGCGTCGTAGCCGAGTTCGAGCAGCAGTTCCTGCAGCCGGCGGACGTCGTCGCCGCGGAGCAGCCGCTCGGGGTCGTAGCGGAGCAGCCGGTCACCCAGCGACCAGCGCGCCTCGTTCATGGCGCGGTAGGTCTCCTCGCCCACCCGGCCGTCGACCGACAGCCCGCGGACCTGCTGGAAGTGCCTCACGGCGAGCTCGGTCGCAGCGTCGAAGACCGCCGGACCCCGACCGGCGTCGCCGCCGCCGTCGATGGTCAGCAGGCCCAGGGCACGCAGCACCGCCTGCACCTCGGTCACTGCCGGACCGGAGCTGCCGGCGCGCAGGATCTCCATGCGGGGCTCGTACCTCCTGTGGGGGCGCGGAACGGGACATGACCGGACCTGTCGGTGTCGATTGTGGCCCGCCCAGCTGCCCGCCCGCCCACTGGGGCGGTGCTGAGACGATGAGGCCCGCCCGTCCCAGGGGACGGGCGGGCCTGTGGCGGGTGCGCTCTCAGATGTAGTCGGCGAGGTCCGAGAGGATCGCGCCCTTGGGCTTGGCCCCGATGATGCTCTTGACCGGCTTGCCGCCCTGGAACACGGTCATCGTCGGGATCGACATGACCTGGTAGTCGCGGGCCACCTGCGGGTTCTCGTCGATGTTCAGCTTGGCGATGGTGAGCTTGTCGCCGTGCTCGGCGGCGATCTCCTCGAGCACCGGGGCGACCATCTTGCACGGTCCGCACCACTCGGCCCAGAAGTCGACGAGCACGGGCTTGTCGCTGCCCAGCACGTCGGCGGCGAAGCTGTCGTCGGTGACCTTCACGGTGTTGCCTGCCATGTGGAGCTCCCTGTGGTCGCGGGTGGGTGGAACAGGTGGTTCAGCGCTCGCCGAAGGTGTCGGCGAGCCACCGCTCGGCGTCGATCGCGGCTGCGGCACCGGTGCCGGCCGAGGTGATCGCCTGACGGTAGATGTGGTCGACGACGTCGCCGCAGGCGAAGACGCCGTCCAGGTTCGTCCGGGTGGTCGGGTGGTCGACGACCACGTACCCCTCGTCGTCCAGCTTCAGCTGGCCGACGAACAGCTCGGTCCGCGGATCGTGCCCGATGGCGACGAACACTCCGGTCACCGCGAGCTCCTCGACGGCTCCGGTGTTGACGTCGGTGAGCTCGACGGCTGAGACCGCCTTGTCGCCGCGCACCTCGGTGACCTGCTTGTTCAGCGCCCAGCGGATCTTCGCGTTGTCCTGCGCCCGCTTGATCATGATCTTCGACGCCCGCAGCTCCTCGCGGCGGTGCACGACGGTGACCGACTTCGCGAAGCGGGTGAGGAAGGTGGCCTCCTCCATGGCGGAGTCACCGCCACCGACCACGACGATGTCCTGGTCGCGGAAGAAGAAGCCATCGCAGGTGGCGCAGGCGGACACGCCGTGGCCGAGGAGCCGGGCCTCGTTGTCCAGGCCGAGGTACCGGTACTTGGAGCCGGTCGCGACGATCACCGCGTGCGCTCGTACGACCTCGTCACCGACCTTGATGATCTTGGGGTTGGCGGTGAGGTCCACCTCGGTGACGTCGTTGGCCACCAGCTCGGCGCCGAAGCGCTCGGCCTGCTGACGCATGTCCATCATCAGCTGGGGGCCCTGCACCCCCTCGGGGAAGCCGGGGAAGTTCTCGACCTCGGTGGTGGTCATCAGGGCGCCGCCGAACTGGGAACCCTCGAACACCAGGGGGTGCAGGTTCGCCCGGGCGGCATAGGTGGCGGCTGTGTACCCGGCGGGGCCGGACCCGATGACGACGAGGTCGCGGACCCCGTCGTGCTCGGCCGGCGGGATGGCCGGCGGGTCCTCCGGCCAGGTCGCGGGGCCGGGAGCGGGCTGGTCTGTCGTCACAGGCGGCACAACGGCCAGGGTAGGGGGAGCATTCCCCGGCACCCCGGCCCCGCCCCGGAGGAGCGGCTGGGTCAGCCGGCGGTGAGCGGGACGACCTCGGTGAGGTCGGCACGGAAGCCGTCGTCGGCGGGCGCCAGGCCGGTGACGAAGACCAGCACCCAGCGGGTGGTGACCGGTGCGTCGAACGCCAGGTCGTCCGCGCCGCCCAGGGTGCCGGTGGCGGCGACCGGGAAGTCGTCCAGCTCGCCGGTCCCGGCCTCGCCGGTGCGCACCTCGACGGAGGCGCCGGGCGTGGTGGTCGCGACGCGGACCCCGGTCAGCTCCTGCGGCGTGCCGAGGTCGTACAGCACGCCGACGCCGGGCTTGAGGTTGCCGAAGGCGGCCGAGCCCCGGTAGGTGACCGTCGACCAGCCGGTGGCCGGGTCGCCGTCGTAGGTGCGGGGGACGTCGTCGTCGTTCTCCGGCTCCCCGTCGCCGAACGGGTTGAACAGCGTCGCGGCGGTGACCTGGCCGGGTGTGGTCGCCGGCTGCTCGGGCTCGGCGGGGGGTGCGGGGGCCGCCGGGGCTCCGGCGGCCGGGGTGGAGCGCACCGGCTCGTCGACGGAGGAGGCGACGTCGATGACGTTCTTGCCGAACCACAGCGCGAAGCCGGCGACGAGCGCCAATGCGAGCAGCGGCAGACCGATCATGGCCAACCGGCGCCGGGCCGACCGACCGGTGCCCGGCTCGTCCTCGGCTGCCGGGTACGGCCCGTCGTCGGCCTCGGCCTCGGCCTCGGCCGAGAAGGTGGACTCCCAGTCCAGGTCCTGGTCCTCCTCGGGAGCCGGCCAGCGGCTCCCGCTCCGCTCAGCGGTGCCCGGGACCGGGGGCAGACCACGGCCCAGGCGGTGCGGCCGGCCGTCCTCGTCGTCGAACCGTGAGCTCGTCGCGTCCGACGCATCGTCGAGGTCGCGTCGGTCGCGCAGCCGGCGCAGCCACCCGCTGTCCTCGGGCGCATCCGGCCGCACCGCGTCCTGCGGGCCGGTGCGCGGGCGTTCGGTGGCCAGCAGGGTGACCATCGTGGCGACGCTGGACAGCCGGTTCGCCGGGTCGGTGGAGCGGGCCCGCCGCACCAGGGCGGCCAGGTCGGGCGAGTCGATCGCCGGGGGCCGGTCGGCGGTGCTGGTCCGGCCGGTGAGGGCCAGCTCCAGCAGCTCGCCGAGGGCCGCGATGTCGCCGGTGGCGGTGCCGGTGGCGGCGGGCACGGAGAGCAGACCGGCCAGGCCGCCCGGCCGCAGCACGACGTGGTCGGGGGTGAGCCCGCCGACGGCCAGGCCGACCCGGTGCGCCTCGGCGACCCCCTCGGCCAGCCGGCGGACCAGTGCCCGGGCCTCACGCTCGGGGAGCGGGCCGTCGCTGGCCAGCCGCTCGCGCAGCGTGGCCCCCTCGAGCCACTCGTTGACGACGTAGGCGGCTCCACCCGGACCGTCGCCGCCGGTGCCCTCGGCGGCGTCGTAGACCATCGCCAGTGCGGGGGTGGCCAGGCCGCCGGCGGTCAGCGCCCGGTTGATCCACTCACGGGCGGCCGGACCACCGGGGGTGTGCACGCGCAGCGCGACGTCCCGGTTGAGCACGCGGTCGCGGGCCCGCCACGAGCGGATCACGCCGGTGGCGGTCTGCTCGTCGGGCGCGGCCTGGTCGATGGGGCGGTACCGGTCGGGCAACCCGGTGGTCGTCGACGTCACGGACGCTGCCGACCCCCTGCTCTGTCATCGCCCGAGTCGTGCCCGGACCCCGGCGAGCGCCCCGGTGACCTCCGGGACCTTCACCAGCACGGCTCCCGCGACCACCGCGACGCCGATGACCACGGTACCGACGACGAGGGTTCCGAGCGAGCCCGGGACAGACCGGCCCAGCACTCCGTCGAGCCCCTGGACGACGGCCCAGCCGAGCAGTCCGGCCACCAGCGTGACCATGGACAGCTTCAGGAGGCTGCCCAGCACCCGGCGGCCACGCAGCGTGCCCAGCCGGCGGCGGAGCGCTACGTCACCGACGATCCAGCCCACGACGAAGGTGATGCTGGTCACCAGCATCAGTCCGGGCACGACGTGCCGCGGTTCCACCACCAGCGGAACCAGCAGCACCAGCGGGACACGGACGGCGACCATCACCAGTTGGATCAGGGTCGGCGTCCGGGCGTCCTTCATCGCGTAGAACACCCGCAGCTGCAGCAGGGTGATCGCCATCGGCAGCAGGCCGACCGCGCCGATGGCCAGCGCCGTCCCGACGCTGCGGGCCTCCTCGAGCCCGGTGTTGCCGCGGGCGAACGCCACGGTGCCCAGTGCGGGGCCGAGCACGACGAGCAGCGCGGTGACCGGCAGCAGGCCCACCGCCGACAGCCGGGTGCCCAGGGACAGGTCGGCGATCACGCCCTCGACGTCCTGGCGGGCCGCGGCGCGGCTCATCCGTGGCAGCAGGGCGGTCAGCAGGGCCACCCCGATGATCCCGTAGGGCATCTGGAACAGCAGGCTGGCGTTGGACAGGGCCATCGGCCCGAGCCCGCCGGCCTCGGCGGCGGCGTTGCTCACCCGGCTGGTGACGATGACGCCGACCTGGCTGACCAGGACGTAGCCGACCACCCAGAGCCCGAGCGTGCCCGCCTCGCGCAGCCCGGTGCCGCGCACGCCCCAGCTGGGCCGCAGCGGCACACCGTGCCGGGGCAGCAGCGGCAGCAGCACCAGCGCCTGGACGGCGATGCCCAGGGTGGTGCCCGCCCCCAGCAACCACACCTGGGAGGCGGTGATCGTCGCCGGGGTGAGCTCACCGGGCCCGCTGGCCAGGATGAACAGCCCGCCGGTGACGATGACGACGACGTTGTTCAGCACCGGTGCCCAGGCCGGGGCGCCGAAGACCCCGCGCGAGTTCAGGATGGCGGTGGCGAGCGCGCCGACGCCGTAGAAGACGATCTCGACGAGCAGGATCCGGGCCAGCCAGTTGGCCAGCGCGATCTGCTCGGGATCGCCGTCGATGCCCATGATCGCGGTCAGCGCCGGCGCGGCCAGCACGGCGACCGCGGTCAGCACCCCCAGGCCGACCACGGCCAGGGTCAGCAGCCGCTGGGCGTAGCGCACCCCGCCGTCGGCGTCCTTCTCCTGGGCACTGACCAGGAGCGGGACGACGACCGAGGTGAGCACCCCACCGAGCAGCAGCTCGTAGACGAGGTTGGGCAGCGTGTTGGCCACGGTGTAGGCGTCGCCGACCAGACCGAGCCCGAGCACCGCGGTGAGCACCACGGTGCGCAGGAACCCGGTGAGCCGGCTGACCAGGGTGGCCACCGCCATCGTGCCGGCGGCGCGCAGGATCCCCCGGCTGCCGCCGGGCGCTCCCTCGCGCCGCTCGACCTCTTCCTCGGTCTCCGGACCGTGGTCGGGGACCGGGGGCAGCGTCGGGATGAGCTGGGTCTCGTCCGGACCGGGCACGAAGCGCCGGCGCGCCGGGTTCGGTGGCGGCACCGGGGGCAGCGCGCGGCGCGGGCG
>JAOPWO010000326.1 GCA_025965635.1 Modestobacter sp.
ACCTGGTCGCCATCGAGCGCGTCCAGGTCGCCGGTGTAGTCCTCGTCCCCGTCGAGGGTGGCCTGCGCGGCGGCCAGGCGGTCGACCGTCTCCTGCGCCTGGCTGATCAGCACGAAGTCGTCCCGCACCGCGAACGCGAAGTCGGCGTCCCGCACCGCACCGAGCCGATCGGTCATCTCGTCCTGGTCGGTGACCGCCAGGACGACGACCGGGGCGACCCCTGCCTCGGAGCCGGGGTCCGGAACGGCGGCCACGGCCATCCGGTCGCCCAGCCACGGCTCGACGTCACTGTCGAAGGACAGGCCCCAGGGGTTGTCCTCCAGCAGAGGTGCGATGAGCGTGCTCCGCAGGTCGTCGTCCCCGCCGGTCCCAGGTCCGGGAACTCGTCGAGCAGCGAGGCCACCGCGGCCTTCTGGCTGGCGGCCGGGTCGAGGTCGAGCTTGGCGAAGGCCAGGGTGTCGGCCGGGAGCGCCTCCTCCGGCTGGGCGCCGCCGCCGGAGACGTCGGAGGCGACGGCGTAGCCGGTGCCCCCGAGCACGAGGGCACCCGCGGCGACCCCGGCGAGGACCAGGCCGCGCCCGAGGTGGCGCCGGCTGCCGTCCGGCTCCGGCGGTGCGCGCGGGAGCCCGTCGTGGATCTCCTCGGGGTCCGACCGGCCGGCGTCCCATGACGGGGGCGGGCCAGGGTACGGGGGCTGGGTCACGGCGGTCTCCACCTCGAGGTGCACGGGTCGGCGACCGTTCTGACACGGAAGAGTCCGGGATCGGCCCGATCCTGCCGCCGCTCACGCAGGGGGCACGTAGGGCGTCACGGCGGCGAGCATCACGCCGACGCAGGACCGCGCGACATCGGGGTAGGGGCGGGGTCGTCGGGATCCCCCGCCCGGCCGGTCCGGCACCCCATCTCGGGAAGGTCAGCGGGCCAGGACCCGGGCCACCGCCCCCCGGGCGCCGTGCTCGTCGAGCAGCTGCACCGAGTGCAGGTAGGCGGCGCGGAAGCGCTCGTCGTCGGCGAGGTCGCCGAACACCTCGCCGAGGGTCAGGACGGCGAGCGGGTCCTCGTCGTGGACCAGCGGGGTCAGCCGGTCCAGCCGGGCATCGAGCACCGCGATCGGCTCGCCGTCCTCGTCGGTCCCGGTGGCGTACCGGGCCCAGGCAGCAACAGCGAGCACCGCGAGCTCGACCGGGCCCCCGGCGGCGAGCTGCTCACGGACGACCGGCAGCACGAACGTGGCGATCCGCTCCGAGCCCTCCGCGCAGTTGCGGGCCAGGGTGTCGCTCACCGCTGGGTTGGCGAACCGGTTCAGCAGCGTGCGCCGGTACGCGTCCAGGTCGGTGTCCGGCACGGGCGGGAGGGTGGGGGTGGCCTCTTGGCGCATGTAGCGCTCGACGAGGTCGGCGAACAGCGGGTCGGCCATCACCTCGTCGACCCGGCGGTACCCGGCGAGGTAGCCCAGGTAGGACATCACCTGGTGGCTGGCGTTCAGCAGCCGCAGCTTCATCAGCTCGTAGGGGCGCACGTCCGCCACGAGCTGGACCCCCACCTCGTCCAGCGGCGGGCGGCCGTCGCTGAACCGGTCCTCGAGCACCCACTGCAGGTAGGGCTCCGCCACGACCGGCCACTGGTCGGCCACCCCCGCCGTGGCGGCCAGCCGGTCCCGGTCGTCGTCGGTGGTGGCCGGGGTGATCCGGTCGACCATCGAGTTCGGGAAGGCGACGGAGGCCGCGATCCAGTCGGCCAGGCCGTCGCCGGTGGCGGCCTCCTGGAGGCGGGCGAACTCGACCAGCGTCTGCCGGGCCAGGTCGCCGTTGCCCTCGACGTTGTCGCAGGAGACCACGGTGAACGGCGGCGTCCCGGCGTCCCGGCGACGGCGCAGGGCCGCGGTGAGCAGCCCGAAGGCGGTGCGCGGCTGCGAGCGCGTGAGGTCGGCCGCCAGCGCGGCGTCCAGCCGGAACCGGCCGGTGGCCTTGTCGGTGCTGTAGCCACCCTCGGTGATGGTGAGCGTGACCAGCCGCGTGGCCGGTGCGGCGAGCGCCCCCAGGACGGCGTCCGGGTCGTCGTCGAGCAGCAGCAGGTCCAACAGCGACCCGACCACGGCGGGTTCGAGGGAGCCGTCCGGCTGCTCGAGGACCAGCGTGTAGAGCCCGTCCTGGGCGCGCAGGGCCGCGTGCAGGGGCCGGTCGGCGGCGAGCACCCCGACCCCGGTGATGCCCCAGTCGGTGTGCCCGGCGGCGAGCAGCCGGTCGAAGTAGACGGCCTGGTGGGAGCGGTGGAAGCTGCCCACCCCCAGGTGGACGACGCCACTGCGGGCCGCGGCGCGGTCGTACGTCGGACGCCGCACCGCCTCGGGCAGGGCAGCCAGCGTCGACTGGCGGAGCGGGACGGCGGTCACGGCAGGGGCTCCTCTGGGAGGTGGGTCGGGCCGGGGCACGATCGCGGGAACAGCGGGGCCGCGTCGGCCGGTGACCAGCAGGACCGACGCTCCACCAGCCGGAGCGGCGTGACCGTGTGCCGGCGGAAGCGGCGGTCGGGTGCTGCGAGGCGCGCGACCACGCGCTCGGCGGCCAGCCGGCCGAGCGCCGCCGGGTCCTGGTCGATGACGGTCAGCGCCGGCGACAGCATGTGCGCCATGGGGAAGTCACCGAAGCCGACGACCGCCCAGCTCCGGCCGGTCAGCGCCGGGACGAGGCTCATCGTCGTCCGCGCGTCGGCGCTGACCAGTGCGGTCGGCGGGGTGGCCGCCCGGGCGAGTCGGCCGACCACCTCCGCCGCGCTGCCGGCGTCGGAGGCGAAGGCGACGAGCTCGTCACCGCCCGCCAGCCCGGCTGCGGCGAGCGCCGCGCGGTGGCCGGCCAGCCGGTCGGTGGTCGTGGACATCTGCGGGCTGTCCCCGACGAAGGCGATCGACCGGTGGCCGTGGCCGATCAGGTGCGCGGTCGCCAGCCGGGCGCCCTCGGCGTCGTCGCCGGTGAACGCGTCGGCCGTCAGTCGCTGCGGCGGGCGGTCGACGAAGACCACCGGCAACCGAGCGGCCCAGGGCCGCAGGTACCCGTGGTCCTGACCGGTCGGGGCCACGACGAGGCCGCTCAGCGAGCGACCGAGCAGCGACTCCAGCGCAGCCGGCTCACGCCCCGCCTCGTACCCCAGGCTGGTCACGACGACGCCCATGCCGGCCCGGGTCGCGACCTCCTCCACCGCCGTGGCGAGCACGGCGAAGAAGGGGTCGGCGAGGTCCGGCACCGCCACGCCCAGCACCGGCGCCCGACCGCTGCGGAAGCTGGTGGCCAGGGCGTTGGGGACGTAGTCCAGCTCCCGGAGCACCGCCGTCACCCGCGCGCGGGTCTCCGGCAGCACGTGCGGGTCGCCGTTGAACACCCGGGAGACCGTCTTGGCGCTCACGTTCGCCCGGGCGGCGACCTCGCGCATCGTCGTCATCGCTGGTCCCCGGCCCGGGACGCCACCGGGAGCACGCTCAGCGGGAGCTGTAGCCGCCGTCGATGGGCAGCGACACCCCGGAGATCATCGAGGCGCCGTCGCTGAGCAGGAAGACGATGGGCGCGGCGATCTCGTCCTCGGTCGCCCAGCGGCCGAGCGGCATCTGCTCGAGGAAGGGGCCCTCGATGTCCGGTCGGCCCCAGTACCAGGCCGACATCGGGGTCATCACCACGGTCGGGTTGACGCTGTTGACCCGGATCCCGTACTGGCCCAGCTCGAGGGCCGAGACGCGGGTGATGTTGTCCAGCGCCGCCTTCGACGAGCCGTAGGAGATGTGGCCGGGCAGCGCCACCAGGCTGGCCTGGCTGGAGACGTTCACGATGGCGCCGCCCCGGCCCAGCCGGATCATCGAGGCCGAGGCGTACTTGGTCACCAGCAGCGCGCCGCGGGCGTTGATGCTGATGACCTTGTCGAAGACGTCGATGTCGGTCTCCATGGGGGTGGCGATCTCGCCGCCGAAGCCGCCGCAGTTCACCACGCCCCACAGGTCCAGGCCCTCGAGTGCACCGCGGACGCTGTCCTCCGACGTGAGGTCGAAGGCCAGCGTGCGGCAGCCGGTCTCGGCCGCGATCGTCGCCAGGCCCTCGGTCGAGCGGCCACTGGCGATGACGTCGGCTCCGGCGGCCACCAGCTGGCGGACGGTCGCACCGCCGATGCCACCGGTGGCCCCGGTGACCAGGACGGTGCGGCCGGTGAAGTCCGTCATGTCAGTGCATCTCCTCGGGTTCGAGCGTGCGGTGCACCCGGCGGCAGGGAGCCGGTGCCGGTCCCGATGCAACCACAGGACGGGTGTCATGTCACCGGTGACATGGCCGGCGGCCGTCGTTCTTGACATCGATGTCGACGACCCGTTGGCTGGCGGACGTCCAGCTTCGCCGTCGGTTCCGAGAGGACGT
>JAOPWO010000383.1 GCA_025965635.1 Modestobacter sp.
CGGCCGCACCGGCCCGTGTGCCGACGCCCTGCTGGCGGCCGGCATCGCCCGGGTCGTGGTGGCGGTCCCCGAACCGACCCAGCTGGCCGGTGGCGGGGCCAGCCGGTTGCGGGCAGCCGGGGTGGACGTCGAACTGGGCGTGGACCGGGTCGAGGCCGAGCGTGGCGCCCTGGGCGCCTGGCTCACCGGCGTCCGGGAGCACCGCCCGCAGGTCGTCTGGTAGGCAGCGGCGACCCTCGACGGCCGGGTCGCCGCCGCCGACGGCACCAGCCGGTGGATCACGGGGCCGCAGGCCCGCACCGAGGTGCACCGGCTGCGCGCCACCTGCGACGCCGTGCTGGTCGGATCGGGCACCGCGCTCATCGACGACCCCCGGCTGACCGTCCGCGACGCCGAGGGGCGCACCGCCGAGCGGCAGCCGCTCCGGGTCGTGCTCGACCGGCGCGGCCGGCTGCCCGCGACCGCCCGGGTGCTGGACGACGAGGCTCCCACGCTGGTCAGCCGGGCAGCCGACCCCGCGGAGCTGCTCGCCGAGCTCTTCGACCGCGACGTCCGCCGGGTGCTGCTGGAGGGCGGCCCCACCCTGGCGGCGGCGTTCCTCGACGCGGGGCTGGTCGACGAGGTGGTGGTGCACCTGGCGCCGCAGCTGCTCGGCGCCGGCCCGTCGCTGGTCGGCGACCTGGGGATCACCACGATGGGGGCCGCGCTGCGCCTGCAGGTCCTCGACGTCACCCTCATGGGCGGGGACGTGCAGGTCCGCTTGCACCCCACCGGGCACACTGGTGGGGAGACCGCAGCGGCGGACTCGACCGCAGGAGGGAGCTGACGTGTTCACCGGCATCGTGGAGGAGGTCGGCACCCTCGTCGTCCGCGAGGACGCGGGCGACAGTGCCGTGCTGCGCATCCGGGCCCGCAAGGCCGTCGAGGGCGTCGCACTCGGCGACTCGATCGCGGTCAACGGCGTCTGCCTGACCGTCACCGGCGTCGAGCCCGAAGGCGACGGCAGCGGCGTCTGGAGCACCGACGTGATGGCCGAGACGCTGCGGCGCAGCAGCCTGGGTGCAGTCGGTGCCGGTGACGGGGTGAACCTCGAGCGCGCCGTCACGGTGCAGACCCGGCTGGGCGGGCACATGGTGCAGGGTCACGTCGACGGCGTCGGCACGGTGGTCTCCCGCATGCCGGGGGAGCACTGGGAGGTCGTCCGCGTCGCCGTCCCGGCCGACCTGGCCCGCTACGTGGTCCAGAAGGGTTCGATCACCGTGGACGGCGTCTCCCTCACCGTGAGCGCGCTGGGCGACGGTGCGGAACCCTGGTTCGAGGTCAGTCTCATCCCGACCACGCTGCGTGAGACCACCCTGGGCGAGCGTGCCCCCGGTGACCGGGTCAACCTGGAGGTGGACGTCATCGCCAAGTACGTCGAACGACTGCTGGGGGCACGGTCATGACCAGTTCCCACCTGGATCACCTGGACTCCATCGAGAGCGCCATCGCGGCGATCAAGGACGGCCGCCCGGTCGTCGTGATCGACGACGAGGACCGGGAGAACGAGGGCGACCTGATCTTCGCCTCGGAGTTGGCGACGCCGGAGTTGGTGGCGTTCATGGTCCGGTACACCTCGGGCTACATCTGTGTGGCGGTGACCGAGGACGACGCCGACCGGTTGGACCTGCCGCCGATGTTCCGGGTCAACCAGGACCGCCGCGGCACCGCGTACACGGTGACCGTGGATGCCCGGGAGGGCATCACCACCGGGATCTCGGCGGCGGACCGGGCGGCGACGATCCGGTTGCTGGCCTCGGCCGAGACCGCCTCGGTGGACCTGGCGCGCCCGGGGCACATCGTGCCGCTGCGGGCCAAGGACGGCGGGGTGCTGCGTCGTCCGGGGCACACCGAGGCCGCCGTCGACCTGGCGGTGCTGGCCGGGCTGCGCCCCTCCGGCACGTTGTGCGAGGTGGTGAGCGAGCAGGACCCGACCGGGATGGCCCGCGGGGACGAGCTACGGGTGTTCGCCGACGCGCACGACCTGGTGATGGTGTCGATCGCGGACCTGATCGCCTACCGCAAGAGGTTCGACAAGCTGGTCGAGCGGGTCGCCGAGGCCCGGGTGCCACTGCGCCCGGGGGAGTTCACCGCGGTGGGCTACCGCAGCTCCTATGACGACCGGGAGCACGTGGCGTTCGTCTACGGCGACATCTCCAGCGGCGACGACGTGCTGGTCCGGGTGCACTCGGAGTGCCTGACCGGGGACGTGTTCGGCTCCCTGCGGTGTGACTGCGGCCCGCAGCTGGACGCCGCGCTGGCCGCCATCGCCCAGGAGGGCCGCGGGGTGGTGCTCTACATCCGCGGCCACGAGGGCCGGGGCATCGGGCTGCTGCACAAGCTGCAGGCCTACCAGCTGCAGGATGCCGGGATGGACACCGTGGACGCCAACCTCGACCTCGGGCTGCCCGCCGACGCCCGCGAATACGGCACCGGTGCGCAGATCCTGGTCGACCTCTGTGTGCACACCATGCGGCTGCTTACCAACAACACGGCCAAACGCGCCGGGCTGGAGGGCTACGGCCTGAAGATCACCGGCCGGGTCGCGCTGCCCACCCACGTCACCCCGGAGAATGTCGGCTACCTGCGCACCAAGCGCGACCGGATGGGGCACCTGTTGGAGATCATCGAACCCGAGAGCAGCCACGCCTCGCAGTCCAGCGACATCCCGATGCGCCACGACGAGCAGCCGGTATGAGCGGCGGGGGAGCTCCGAAGCAGCAGCCGGTCAACGCCTCGGGTCTGAGCCTGGGCATCGTGGCCGCGAGCTGGCACGGCGACATCACCGACTCCCTGCTGTCCCGGGCGTTGGCGTGCGCCGAGGCGTCCGGTGTGGTCGACCCCACGGTGGTGCGGGTGCCGGGCGCGGTCGAGCTGCCCGTCGTCGCGCAGGCGCTGGCGGCCACGCACGACGCCGTCGTCGCCCTCGGCGTCGTCGTCCGCGGCGGGACGCCGCACTTCGAGTACGTGTGCGACTCGGTCACGGCCGGGCTGACCCGGGTGTCGCTGGACGCCGGCACCCCGGTCGGCAACGGCGTGCTGACCACCGACGGCGAGCAGCAGGCCCGTGACCGGGCCGGCCTGGAGGACTCGGCCGAGGACAAGGGCTGGGAGGCCACGGCAGCCGCGCTGGCGACCGCCCTGGTCCTGCGCGAGCTGGCCGGCCCGAGGAAGACCACCGGCTTCCAGGCCATGCCCTTCAGCACCAGGAGGTCCGGCGCGTGAAGACGTTCGACAGCCTGTTCGCCGAGTTGGCCGCGAAGGTCGCCGCCGGCGACGAGGCCTCGGGGACGGTGACCGCCGTCCGCGACGGCGTGCACGCCGCCGGCAAGAAGGTGGTCGAGGAGGCCGCGGAGTCCTGGATGGCGGCCGAGCACGAGGGTGAGGAGCGGACGGCGGAGGAGATCAGCCAGCTGCTCTACCGGGTGCAGGTGCTCATGCTGGCCCGCGGGCTGACGTTGGACGACGTCTACGCTCACCTCTGAGGAAGGCCCCGTCCTCCTCCTCACCCCTCGCACGCTCGGGGTGAGCCCCGGGACGGGGCCTGACCGGCCACCGTCACTCTTCGTTGAAGGAGTTCTCCCGTGCTGCGCGTCGCCGTGCCCAACAAGGGCGTCCTGAGCGAGCCGGCTGCGGCGATGCTCGCCGAGAGCGGCTACCGGCAGCGGCGCAGCACCAAGGACCTCGCCGTCTACGACCCGGACAGCGACACCGAGTTCTTCTACCTGCGGCCCCGGGACATCGCCGTCTACGTGGCCGCCGGCACCCTGGACGTCGGCATCACCGGCCGGGACATGCTGATGGAGACCACGCCGACCGATGGTGCGGGGGCTGCGGCGGTCGAGGACATGCAGCTGGGCTTCGGCCGCTCGTCGTTCCGCTTCGCCGCCCCGGCCGACTCCGAGATCGACCGGCTCGGCGACCTCGAGGGCGCCCGGATCGCCACCGCCTACCCGGGGCTGCTGGAGCGGTACCTGGACGAGGCCGGCATCAAGGCCAGCGTCGTCAAGCTCGACGGTGCGGTGGAGACCGCCTGCCGGCTGGGCGTGGCCGACGCGGTGTGCGACGTCGTGGAGACCGGGACGACGCTGCGGGCCGCCGGGCTGCGGATCATCGGTGAGCCGGTGCTCACCAGCGAGGCGATCCTGGTCCGCCGGGCCGGCGCCGAGGAGATCCCGGCGGTCGCCCAGTTGCGCCGGCGGCTGCGCGGGGTGCTGGTCGCCCGGCAGTACGTGATGCTCGACTACGACTGCCCCGACGACATCCTGGCCGAGGCCACCGCCATCACCCCCGGGCTCGAGGGCGCCACGGTGAGCGCGCTGCAGACCGAGGGCTGGTCGGCGGTGCGTGCGATGGTCCAGCAGAGCGACACCAACCGGGTGATGGACGAGCTCTGGGAGCTCGGCGCCCGTGCGATCCTGGTCACCAGCATCCACGCCTGCCGCATCTGAGAAGGGCCCCCACCGCCCGGGAGCTCGCGGCGGGCCCTCGCACGGACGCCGTCCAGCTGGTCCGGGCGCGCCCGGGTCGAGCCAGCAGGTGCCCTCTGGTCCGGGCCCATGCCTGCGCCGCGGTGGCCGCGGCCGGCGCGCGGCTGGTCTGCCCGCCGGTCGCCGCCGTCAGCTGGGGCTCAGTGCGGGCGGGTGGTGCGGTCGACCAGGTCGATCGCGGTGCACAGGCCCAGCGCCAGTGCCCGGCCGCTGGTGGAGCCGGTGCGCAGCAGGGCCTCGATCGCCGGGCGCAGGGCTCCGTCGCCGACCAGCGCCCGCAGGACGGCGGCGAACTCGCCGCTGACCCGTCCGGCCGCGGCGTGCTTGAGCAGCGCCCGGGACAGCTCGGTCGTGCGTCCGGCGGCCAGCCCGGTGACGCCGGCGCCGAAGCGCTCCGCCGCCGGGTGACCCAGCAGGACCAGGCCGGCCGTGGTGCCGGCCAGCACGTCGTCACCGGCCGGGGTGAGGCCGGGGCCCAGCCCGATGAGCCGGGTGGCGGTGCGCAGCGCGGCGTCGAGGTCGGCCCGCCGGACCGCTCCACGCAGCGCGGCCAGCGGGCCGCTGGGTCCGGAGGGGAGGCCCGGCAGGGTGAACGCGCTGTGCGGCACCCCTTCGCCGTAGACGGCGGTGCGGAGCAGCCGGACGCCTTCGGGCAGCAGCGCCGGCCGGGCGGTGGGCAGCTTGGGCCGGGGGTCCCACCAGGCCGCGGCGCGGATCGTCAGGTCACCCACGGTCACCCGGCCGCCGCCGACCTGGGCCGGTGCCCCGCTGGGTACCGACACCAGCGGGCGGCCGGTGGCGGGGCGGAAGAGCACGCAACCCAGGGGCAGCCGGGCGGCATCGGAGGTGAGCACGCCGACGACGTCGGTGCCGTGCGGGGTCGGCACGGAGAGGTAGACGGCGGCCGGCACCGACAGCAGGACGCGCGCATCGCGCATCGGTCCGCGCAGCAGGTCCGCCACCCCCGTGCTGGCCTGCGCCGGGACCGCCTGGCGGACCGCGGTGCGGAGCGCCGCTCCGGTGGCCGCGGCGGCCGCCGCGGAGTCGCGCGGCAGGGGGATCGTGGGCACGCCGGCCCGGGCTGCCCGCCCGGCATGCGCAGTCCGCTGTGCCCCGGCGTCGCCCAGCCCGCCGTTGCCTCCGTCGATGGTGCGCATGCGGCCTCCCTCCCGTGCGGTCGACGGAGGAGGCAGATGGCGCCGGCCCCGTCCCGATCAGCTCGTCACGGGTGGCGGGCAGTGCGGCCACCCCTCGGTGGGGACGCCTACCATCCGACCCGGACCAGTGCCGGAACACGAACCTAGATGGCGCGTCGTCCGACCCTGTATGGCGATTCTCGCCAAGGATGGGTGTGCCCGTCCAGGGACGTCTGACAGAATCCACGCGACGGGGGTCCCGTCGTGGCACTTGGGGGAACGTAGAGTGACTGAGCGTGACGCGTCCGTGAGTTTCGTGGCTCAACGCGACCGGATGGTCACGTTGAGCCCTGTACCACCCTCTGCTGAACCGGTGCTGTCCCAGGTGCCGCCGGCCGATCGCAGCGCCCTCCAGGACGGGATGGGCCTCGCGGTCCAGCAGGTGCTCGCGCTGCCCGGGATGACCGGCACGGTCATCGTGGCGGGGGCCACAGGCGAGCGGCGGGTGGTGCGCCACGTCGTCGTCGCCGATCCGGCCGACCCGCTCTCCGGCGCGGGGCCCGACGTCCTCGTCATGCTCGGCGGTCCGCTGCCGAAGGCCGACGCCCTCCACTACCGCGCCCTCGTCGAGCGGCTGCACCGTGGCGGCAGCGCCGCCCTGGCCTACCGCACCGGCGACCGCTCCGCGTCCGGCGACGTGGTCAGCGGGCTGCCGGCCGAACTGCTCGCCGAGGCCGACCGGCGCGGCTTCCCGGTGTTCGCGCTGCCGGCCGCCGCCCGCCTCGACGAGGTCGTCGCCGAGGTCCTCGGCGCGATCATCAACCGGCAGACCCAGGCGCTCAGCCTGGCCAACCGGATGCACAACCAGTTCATCGACGTGGCACTGTCCGGCGGCGGGCTGGCCGAGGTGACCGGACAGGTCTCCACGATCCTCGACGGCGCCGCGGTGCTCGGCCTCGGGCCCGACCGCGAGGTGGCCACCAGCGCCGGCCCGGACGCCGACGTGGCGGAGATCCGCGACTGGCTGTGGCTGCTCGACGCCGCCGCCGACGACGCCTTCGCCGACCTGACGCCGTCCCGCCGGCTGTCGGGCAACCGGGCCGACCAGAGCGTGGTCACCCCGGCCAACGTGCTGGCCGACGCCGACCTCTCCCCGGCCGACGGCATCCTGCTGGTGCCCGGTCACCACGAACTGCCCGGTGGGCTCGGGGAGTACGCGGTCGCGCCGATCATGGCCGGCGACCAGCGGCACGGCTGGCTGGTGGCGGTGAACCGGCACGGCCCGATGCAGGTCGGCGCCGGTGTGGTGCTCGAGCAGGCAGCCGTCATCGCTGCGCTGTCGGAGATCCGGCACGCGGCGGTGCACTCGGTCGAGCTTCGCTTCCAGGGCGACCTGGTCCGCCGGCTGGTCGGCGGCAGCGTGCGGCACACCGAGCGCGTGCTGGCCTACACCCGGTCCTTCGGCTGGCGGCTGGACGGCCCGGTCGTCGTCCTCGTCACCGCGACGGAGACGATCGAGTCCGGCAACGACCCGACGCGGGCCCTCGACGTCCTCGACCGGCTCGCCGACGGCTGGCGGGCCGCGGTGGACGCCGAGGTCGCCGGGGCCGCGGTGGCGGGGCTGTCCACCGAGATCGTCACCGTGCTCCCGCTCGACGGCCGCACCCCCGAGGAGATCTCCGGCCTGGTGGCCGCGGTCACCGCCCGGGTGAACGGGCGGCTGCGCCGGGTGGGCCGGCTGCTGGGCACCGGCATCGGCCGCCCGGCCGAGGCGCTCACCGCGCTCGGCGAGGCCTACCAGCAGGCCCAGCGGGCACTGACCGTGGGCCAGGAGATCCACGGCGGCCACGCGGTGACCCACTTCGACCAGCTCGGGGTGTTCCGGCTGCTGTCGCTGATCCCGGACAGCAACGAGCTGCGCTCCTACGTCGACGAGGTGCTCGGCCCGCTGGCCGAGTCCGCGGACGCCGACTCCAGCGACCTGCGCGAGACCCTCCGGGTGCTGCTGGAGACCAACCTCAACGTCGCCGAGTCCGCCCGCCGGCTGCACTTCCACTACAACACCATGAGGTACCGGATCGGGAAGCTGGAGCGGCTGCTCGGCCCCTTCACCACCGACCCCACCCTGCGGCTGAACCTGCTGCTCGCGCTGCACGCCGCCCGGATGCGCGGGCTGGACTCCTCGCACCGCCCGCCGCTGGAGCACGTGGCCGCGGTGGTCCTCGACGACGGGCTCGAACAGCTCGCCTGAGTCGGTCGTGTTACGGCGTGTCCCAGCCGGCGCGCCGTAACGTGGACGTGTCCCCCGGGACTGGTGCCGCAGGTCCGGGTCTGTCACTGTGCGGCTCCCCAGCGCTGAGCCACCGGGCTCGGCGGTGGACGGTGGTCGGTTCTGAGGAGGACCCATGGCGTTCGGGTGGAAGCTCTACGGAGACGGCAAGGCGCCGCCGTTGGGCGAGGCGGTGGCCCCCGACGAGCGGCTGTCCTGGCCGCTCACGGTGGGCATCGGCGCCCAGCACGTGGTGGCGATGTTCGGGGCGACGTTCGTCTTCCCGCTGATCATGGGCCTGGACGCCAACCTGGCGATCATGATGAGCGGCGTCGCGACGATCATCTTCCTGCTCATCGTGCAGGGGAAGGTGCCCTCCTACCTGGGCACCAGCGCCTCGTTCGTCGGCGGTGTCGCCGCGATCCGGGCCGGCGGTGGGGACAGCGGGGACGTCGTCGGCGCGATCCTGGTCTCCGGCATCGTCCTCGCGCTGGTCGGTCTGCTCATCCAGGCGGCCGGGACGCAGGTGGTCAACCGGGTGCTGCCGCCGGCGGTCACCGGGGCCGTCGTGATGCTGATCGGCTTCAACCTCGCCCCGGTCGCCGCGGCGACGTACTGGCCGCAGGACCAGTGGGTCGCGCTGGCCACGATGACCTTCGTCATCGTCGTGTCGCTGGCGCTGCGCGGCTTCTGGGCCCGCATCTCGATCCTCCTCGGGCTGGTCTTCGGCTACCTGCTGTCGCTGCTGCTCGACGCCACCCTCGGCCAGATCACCTCCTTCGACGCCGGGGCCGGGGACATCACCACCCGCGCCCGGGTCGACCTCGACGCCGTCGGCCAGGCCGACTGGTTCGGCCTGCCGGAGTTCACCGCCCCCTCGTTCTCCGTGAACTTCTCGCTGCTCGTGCTGCCGGCGGTCATCGCGCTGGTCGCGGAGAACGCCGGGCACGTCAAGGCTGTCGGTGAGATGACCAAGCGGAACCTCGACCCGGTGCTCGGCCGCGCGGTGTTCGCCGACGGCGTCAGCACCGTCGTCGCCACCTCGGTCGGTGGCTCGCCGACCACCACCTACGCCGAGAACATCGGGGTGATGGCGGCCACCCGGGTCTACTCGACCGCGGCCTACTACGTCGCGGCGGCCGTGGCCATCCTGCTCGGCCTGGTGCCCAAGTTCGGCGCGATCGTCAACGCCACCCCGGGCGGTGTGCTCGGCGGGATCACCGTCGTCCTCTACGGGATGATCGGCCTGCTCGGCGCCAAGATCTGGAAGGAGAACCGGGTCGACTTCGCCAACCCGATCAACCTGGTGCCGCTGGCCGCCGGGATCATCATCGGCATCGGCAACGTCTCGCTCACCTTCACCGACAACTTCTCGCTGTCGGGCATCGCGCTGGGCACGATCGTCGCCGTCGCCGGGTGGCACTTGTCCAGGGCGCTGGCCCCGGCGGAGATGAAGGCGGCGTTGACGGCGGAGACCGGCTTCCCTGCCGGTACCGGTCCGGCCCTGGGGTCGACCGGCGGCCACCGGGTCGACGGTGATCCCGGCGGTGCCGACCCCTCCGACGTCGACCGGGGTGCCCACCGGCACTGACGGAGGGCCCCTGCCCCGCTACCGGCCCGGTCCCCTCGCGGGACCGGGCCGGCGGGCTGTCCGGCGCGTGCCGGGCGGTGCCCCGGGGCACAGGGCTGTCGGGCCGCACCCGGCGGCCCGTGTGGAGGAGGAACGCATGACGCAGAGCACCGCACCCCTGGACGGCAAGATCGCGCTGGTCACCGGAGCGTCGTCGGGCATCGGCGAGGCCACGGCGATCGCGCTGGCGGAGGCGGGCGCGGCGGTGGCCATCGGAGCGCGGCGCCGGGACCGGCTGGACGCCCTCGCGGGCAAGCTGACCGACGGAGGCGCCCGGGTCCTGACCCTCGACCTGGACGTCACCGACGAGCAGGCCTGCGCCGCCGCCGTCGCCCGCACCCGGGAGGTGCTCGGCGGGCTCGACGTCCTGGTCAACAACGCCGGGGTGATGCTGCTGGGCACCATCGTCGGCGCCGACCCCGAGGACTGGCGGCGGATGATGCACACCAACGTCCTCGGCCTGATGTACATGACCCACGCCGCGATCGGGGGCATGGTGGAGCAGGGGTCGGGCGACGTCGTGAACATCTCCAGCGTGGCCGGCCGGCAGGCCCGCAAGGGCGCCGGGGCCTACAACGCCAGCAAGTGGGCGGTGAACGCCTTCAGCGAGTCGCTGCGCCAGGAGGTCACCGGCCGCGGGGTGCGGATCGGGCTGGTCGAACCCGGTGCGGTGGCGACCGAGCTGACCGACCACATCACCCAGCCGGAGGCCAAGGCCGCGTCGGCGCAGATGGCCGCGAGCATGCGCAGGCTGCAGGCCGAGGACGTCGCCCGGGCGGTGCTCTACCTGGTCACCCAGCCGCCGCACGTGGCGATCAACGAGGTGCTGGTCCGGCCCACCGACCAGGAGCGCTGAGGCGCGGTCAGCCGGCCTCCAGCAGCCGCCTGAGCACCCCGAGGTCGGCGGTGACCGCAGCCACGTCCGCGGCCCACTCGTCACCGGTCATGGTGGGCCGCCGACGCAGGGTGAACACGACCTCGCTGCCCGCGCCGTCGGCCAGCACCCGGACGGGGTTGGTCGTGGTCGTCCCGTCCGGGAGGACGACGTCGTGGTCGAGGACGCCGTACTCGTTGACCGGGACGAAGCGGACCAGCACCGGGCCCATCGGCGAGTCCGCGATCCACTCGCCGCGTTCCCGCCGGATGCCCGCGGCCAGCCCGGCGGCCCAGGCGGGGAGATGGGCCGGGTCGCGGACGTAGGCGTAGACCGCGGCGGCCGGCCGGTCGATGGGGACGGTCAGGTGCCGGGTCTCGGTCATGCCGGCATCGTGCCCTGCCGCGCCCGCGTCATGCCTACCGCACGACGCAGCGGGACCGCCGACCCGGTGCCGCGTCCCGGATCCGGCGGATCCGGTCGGTAGGGGTCCCTAGGGTCGAGCACGTGCCCACCGCCGCGACGCGAACTCCCCTGACCGTGCTGGCCGTGACGGTCACCGTGCTGGCCTGGGCGTCGGCGTTCATCGGCATCCGGGCGGTGGGGGAGGACCTGTCGCCCGGCGCGCTGGCGCTGGGCCGGCTCGCCGTCGGCACGTCCGTGCTCGGCCTGCTGCTGGCGCCACGGGGCTGGGTGCGCCCGACCGCCGCTGAGTGGCGGCTGCTGGTGGTCTGCGGCGTGGGCTGGTTCGGCATCTACAACGTCGCGCTCAACGCTGCCGAGCAGCACCTGGACGCCGGAACGACGGCGATGCTGGTGAACATCGGGCCGGTGCTGATCGCGGTCCTCGCCGGGCTGCTGCTGGGCGAGGGGTTCCCGCGCTGGCTGGTGATGGGCCTCGGCGTCGCCTTCGGCGGGGTGCTGCTGATCGGGGTGGCCACCCGCAGCGCCGGCGTGGACCTGGCGGGCGTCGCGCTGTGCGTGGTCGCGGCGGTCACCTACGCCGGCGGTGTGGTCGCGCAGAAGCCGCTGCTGCGCCGGCTGCCGGCGCTGCAGGTCACCTTCACCGCCTGTGCGATGGGCGCGGTCTGCTGCCTGCCGTGGACCGGTGTGCTGGCCGGGGAGCTCGCCGATGCACCGGGGTCCTCGATCGTCGGGATGGTCTACCTCGGGGTGGTGCCGACGGCGATCGCCTTCAGCACCTGGGCCTACGCGCTGTCCCGGATGGACGCCGGCCGGTTGGGCGCCACCACCTACCTGGTACCGCCGATCGTCGTGCTGCTCGGCTGGCTGCTGCTGGACGAGGTGCCGCCCGCGCTGGCCTTCGTCGGCGGTGCGATCTGCCTCGCCGGGGTCGCGCTGTCCCGCCGCCGCGCCCGCCCGCGCCCGCCTGTGCCGGTGCCGCAGGAGGCGGGCTCCGCGGCCTGAGCCGGTGTCGCGCGCCGGACATCTGCGCCTGCTACGACTTCCCGATGATCTCCGGCCCGGCTGACCTCGTCGTCACCGGCGCCCGGCTGCGCAGCGGCCCGGTCGTCGACGTGCACTGCGCCGGTGGCCGGGTGACCGCACTGGCCCCGGCCGGGGAGCTGCCCGCGCCGCCGGGTGCGGTGGTGGTCGAGGCCGACGGTGGCCTGGTCACCGAGCCGTTCGTCGACGCCCACCTGCACCTGGACAAGGTGCGCACCCTGCCGCTCATCGGCGACGCCGCGTTGCAGGCCTACACCGCCGACGGCATGACCGGGTCCGCGCGCGGCATCGACCTGGCCCGCGCGGTCAAGGCGCACTACTCGGTCGACCGGCTGCTGCCGGCCATCCGGCAGGCACTGGCCGACGGCGAGCGGCACGGTGTGCTGCACGTCCAGGCGTTCGCCGACGTGGACACGGCCGCCGGGCTGGTCGGCGTGCAGGCGGTGCTGACCGCCCGGGAGGAGTTCCGCGGCCGGGTCGACGTCTCGGTGGTGGCCTTCCCGCAGGACGGCGTGCTGCGCGACCCCGGTGCCGCCGGGCTGGTCGAGGAGGCGCTGGCGATCGGCGCGGACGTCGTCGGCGGGATCCCGTGGACCGAGGAGTCGGCCGCCGAGCAGGAGGCGCACGTCGAGTGGGCGTGCGCGCTCGCCGCCCGGCTCGGACGGCGGGTGGCCATGCTGACCGACGACGCCCCGGACCCGGCGTTCGACACCACCCGGATGCTCGCCGTGGCGATGCGCCGGCACGGGCTGGCCGGCCGGGGCGTCGCCTGCCACGCCCGGGCGCTGGGGCACTACGAGCCGGCCCGGCAGACCGCGGTGCTGGAGCTCGCCCGGGAGGTCGGACTGGGGCTGGTCAGCGA
This sequence comes from Modestobacter sp., assembly GCA_025965635.1. Classification (GTDB taxonomy): domain Bacteria; phylum Actinomycetota; class Actinomycetes; order Mycobacteriales; family Geodermatophilaceae; genus Modestobacter. The sequence goes on from JAOPWO010000383.1 coordinate 12,768, forward strand.
CCCGCACACCGGATCGGTCGCGCTGCCGGTGGAGCGGGCGGTCGCCCTGGGTCTGGCGGTGGCGCTGGGCCAGGACGACATCGAGGACGCCTACTACCCCTTCGGCCGGCACAGCCTGCTGGAGGTGGCGTTCCTGGCCGCGCACCTGCTCGACATGCGCACCGGCCCGCAGCAGGAGGTGCTGGTCGACCTGGTGACGACGTCGGCGGCGCGCGTCCTGGGTCTGGCCGGTTACGGGCTGCGGGCCGGCGGGCCGGCCGACCTGCTGGTGCACGACGCGGGCCGGACGGTCGACCTGCTCGCCAGGCACGCTGCGCCGCGGGTGGTGCTGCGGGCCGGCCGGGTGCTGGGCTGACGCCGGGAGGAACCCTCAGCGGCGGGGCGCCGCCCAGGGGTCCTCGGGGTCGAAGTCGTCCGGTTCGTCGTCGTCCGGGCGGTCGGGAGCGCCGGCCGGACGGTCGGGTGGGGGGGCCGCCGGGCGCTGCTCGGCGCGGCGGGCAG
>JAOPWO010000391.1 GCA_025965635.1 Modestobacter sp.
GAGGTGGCTGTCCGCTAGCCGCCGTCCAGATGGGCCGCCCGTTCAGCCGACCTCGAAGACCGACAGAGGCTGAGCGACGGCAGATCGCCCGTCCGCCGCACGGCGGCGAGCGAGAACCGGACAGTCACCCGACCCCCGGGCCGCCGACCAGTGTCCAGTCGGCCCGCGAGCCGCTCCTCCGCAGCTACGGAGTCCAGCGCCGCGGAACAGCCCGGGGGTTGTCCGTCTCCTGGGACAGCCCGGGGAGGTGCACAGGTGCAGTTCGCGGGCCGGTCCGTGGCTCTCGACACCGCCGCCGGCGACTGGCTCGTCGAGGCGTTCCACCGGGCACCCCTCGACACGGTCGGATCGCTGGTCCCGGTCGGGTTCGCCGCGATGGCCCGGGTGTTCCACCCCGCCGTGCGCTACGCCGGGGACGACGACGTCGAGGTCCCGTGGACCTCCGTCGCCGCCGCCAACGGCACCACGGTGCACCCGCTGGCGCAGTGGGGCTCGCTCACCGGGTCGATGGACTACTTCGAGAACGACGACCAGGCTCCGCTCTGGCACGGCGCCCCCGCGCGTGGCCACCTGCCCGTCCCGGTCGCCGAACGGCTCATCCAGGTGCTGGCGCGGCACACCACCACGCCCGACGTCTGCTGGTTCGGCGTCCGGCAGGGCGGTGCGGTGATCGCCGACCACCCCACCCTGCGCCTGGGTGACCGCGACTTCTGGCTGGTCAACGGCTCCATCGAGCTGGCCACGGTGAACTTCGCGGCCGAGCCGTTCGAGCAGAGCGCCAACCTGTGGTGGCCGGCCGACCGGGCGTGGCTGGTGGCCACCGACGTCGACCTGGTCACCACCTACGTGGGCGGGACCCCCCGGTGCATCGCCGACCTGCTGGCCGCCGGCGGGCTGGAGACCCTGCCCGCCGACGCCCGGCAGAAGATCACCTGGGACGCCGACCAGCTGAACCCGCCACCCCCCGACGCCCCGGGCTGATGGAGGCCCTGCCCCCACCGCTGGCACGCTCGCGGCGGGCCCTTGCCGGGCCAGGAGCAGCGTCGTCCTCCTAGAGCTGGGCGAGCTCGGCGGCGAGGTCGTCGAGGCCCAGGCTGCCCTGGCTCAGCGCCGCCATGTGCCAGGCCTTGAGGTCGAAGTCCGCGCCGCGCGCCCGCTCCGCCGCCGCCCGGCCCTCCAGCCAGGCCCGCTCCCCCAGCTTGTAGCTGATCGCCTGGCCGGGCATGCCGAGGTAGCGCACGAGCTCGCTGTCCAGGAAGGCGGTGTCCCGGCCGCAGTACTCACCGAAGAAGGCGCGGGCCAGCGCGGGGGTCCAGGGCCGGCCGCGGTGCTCGGCGAGCGCGCCGTCGGCGTCGGCCGGGATCGGCAGCTGGAGGTGCATGCCGATGTCCACGACCACCCGGACGGCGCGCATCTGCTGCGCGTCCAGGTAGCCCAGCCGGGCCCCCGGATCGGTGAGGAAGCCCAGCTCGTCCATCAGCCGCTCGGCGTAGAGCGCCCAGCCCTCCACGTTGGCGCCGACCGACCCCAGCGAGGTCTGGTAGGCCGACAGCTCACCGGAGACGTGGGCCCACTGCGCCAGCTGGAGGTGGTGGCCAGGGACGCCCTCGTGGTACCAGGTCGACACCAGGTCCCACAGCGGGAAGCGCTCGCGGCCCAAGGTGGGCAGCCAGGTCCGGCCCGGCCGGGAGAAGTCCTGGGTGGGGCGGGTGTAGTACGGGGCGGCGGCGCTGCCCGGCGGGGCGATCATCGCCTCGACCGTGCGGATCGGCTCGGCCAGGTCGAAGTGCACGCCGTCCAACGCGGCCATGGCGTCGTCCATCATCGCCTGCAGCCGCCGGCGGATCTCCTCGACGCCCTCGACCGCCTCGCCGTGCTGATCGAGCCAGCGCATGGCCTCCATCGGCGTCGCGCCGGGCAGCACCTGCTCGGCAGCCACCCGTTGCTCCGCCCGGATGCGGAGGTGCTCGCCCCACCCCCAGGCGTAGGCGTCCTCGAGACCGGTGCCGGCACCGAGGTCGGTGCCGTTCCAGGCCCGGGCGAAGCGCGCGTAGCGCTCCCGGCCGACCGCGTCCGGGGTGCCCTCGGCTTGCGGGGCGTAGGTGTCCCGGAGGAAGTCCCGCACCTCGGCGACGGCGCCGTCGGCGGCGGCCGCGGCGGCGTCCAGCTCCGCCCGCAGCTCGTCCGGCCCGGCTGCGACGACGCCGGCGAAGTACGGGCCGGCCAGCCACTCGTCCAGCTGCCCCACCACGGTGGACACCTGGCGCGGTGCGGCGAACAGCCCGCGGGAGGCGCCCTCGGTGAGGGTGGCCAGGTAGCCGCGGTAGGCCTGCGGGACGCGGGCCAGCCGGCGGCCGAGCACGGCCCAGTCCTCGGCGGTCCGGGTCGGCATCATCGAGAACACCTGGCGCACGGAGTGCACCGGCGAGAACAGGTTCGACAGCGACCGCAGCCCCTCCCCGGCGTCGTGCTGGTCCAGGCTCGCGGTCAGCCGCTCCCGCAGCAGCCGGGCGCACCGCAGCTCCACCGGGTCTGCCGACAGCGCCGGGTCGGCGGCCAGCACCCGGTCCAGCTCGGCGAGGGTCGACCGGGCCAGCGCGGCCTCGGCCTCGAGGCCGGCCGGGCCGAGGTCGGGCAGCTCGTCGCTGCCCGGCCGGGTGCCCAGCGACGTCCCGACGATCGGGTCCAGGTCGCAGACGGCGTCGACATAGGCGTCGGCCACCTGGCGTGGGGTGGCGGGGCGGGCGGTCACGGGGTTCAGCGGATCCTCTCCAGGCGGGCGGACATGGTGGGCCGCAGCGGCTGGTCCCCGGCGGCCCGGTCGACGGCGTACATCAGCGCGCCCTCGACGATCCCGTACAGCCGGGTGG
>JAOPWO010000448.1 GCA_025965635.1 Modestobacter sp.
CGGGGGAGCGCACCGTCAGGCCGGTCTTCTGCCGCCGCTTGAGGCCGGCGATCCGGACCATGAAGAACTCGTCGAGGTTGCTGGCGAAGATGGCCAGGAACTTCACCCGCTCCAGCAGCGGGGCGTCGTCGTCCTCGGCCAGCTCCAGCACGCGGGCGTTGAAGTCCAGCCAGGACAGTTCCCGGTTCAGGAACCGGTCGGTCGGCAGGGGGGTGTCGCTCGGCGGAGTGTCTCGGGGCACGGGGGAGATCGTGCCGCATGCAGGTGAACGGCGGGCGACGGATCAGCGGTGGCAGACCGCGGGGAACAGCCGGTCGACGAGGCAGGCGGTCGCCGGGCCCAGGCCGTGCCCCCGGGCCGCGAGCAGGTCGTCGGGGGTGTCGACGTCCCAGGCCAGTCCGGGCCACCGGCCGGTCAGCCGGACCGCCCCCGAGGCCTCGTGCGCGGCGGCAGAGCCGGGGCCGAAGCGCGGGTCCAGCTCGCCGTCGGCGGCGGTCAGCAGGGTGGTGCCGGTGCCGGCCGCGTCGGCGGCGAAGGCCCGGGGTGTCCCGGTGGTGGCGTGCGCGCCGGCCGCCGCCAGCGCGACGGCGAGCTCCTCGGGGCGCAGCGCGGGCAGGTCGGAGGAGAGGGCGGCCACCGGCCCACAGCCGGCGGCCCGCGCCCCGTGGGCGAGGGCGGGGTTCAGCCCGCGACGGGGCTCGTCGGGGACCGTGCGTGCGCCCAGCGCCCGGACGACGTGCGCGGCCCGGTCGTCGTCGGTCACCACGAGGACCGCTGCCACCGCGGAGCAGGCCGACACCGCGGCAACGGTGTCGGCCAGCAGGGCGAGGACCAGCTCGTCGTGGCCGACCGACGCAGGGCCGGTCAGCGGGCGCAGCCGGGTCTTGGCGACGGCGAGCGCCTTGGCCGGCACCACCACCGACCACCGCCGCCCCGCCGCCTGCGCCACCTGGGAAGCTCAGCACACCAGGCCGTCCGGCGTCACGCTGCCCGGCACGGCGCGCCCACCGCCGGACCTCCCCGGAGCCGACCGCAGGAGCCGACGACGACGAGCACCCCACCCGCCCGCGCCGCCGAGGTGGCCGGCGCGGCCGCGCCGCACCTGGAGTCCTGGCTGGAGCACCAGCGCCGGCGGCTGCGCGTGCCCGGGGTGCAGTCCGCCGTCCGGGTCGCCGACCTGCGGGGCGTCACCGCCGTGGCGCTGCTCGGCGGCCGGCTGGTCCTGCTGCCCCCCAGCTCCCCGGACCCCACCGAGGGACACCTGGAGCCGACCGTGGAGGGGCCGGACACGCTGCGGATGGAGGCGGTGGCCGGCTTCGGGCCCGCCGGCGAGACGGTGGGATACGAGCGGGGTCCGAGGGCGCCGTCACCCGGGCGCGGGCCGGTGGGATCTCCTCCTGGCCGGTGGAGGTGTTCCGCGTGCAGCGCGCCGGACAGGTGCGCCGGGCCCCGGCCGGCTGAGCCCCAGTGGGCGTGGAGCCGGGCGCAGGAGGCACGATCATGAGCCGCAGCACTCTCACCGACCGGAAGGGGTGGCCCGTGTCGCCGCAGCTCCCCGCGGCCTCCGTGGACGAGCGGGCCGAGCGACCGCCCCGCCGGCTGACCCGGCGCCCGGTCCCGTGGGCGCTGCGGCTGTGCGTCGCCGCCGTGCACGACCACCACGCCCGCCGGCTGCACCTGCGGCTGCGTGCCCCGGCCGACCTGACCGCGCTGCGCGCCGGGCTGCCGCTCACCGGGGAGCTGCTGCGCGAGGTCGCCGACCTCCCCGGAGAGCTGTCGTGACGCGGGCGGCGGTGCTCGGTGCCGGCTCGTGGGGGACCACGTTCGCCAAGGTGCTGGCCGACGCCGGCACCGAGGTGGTGCTGCACGCCCGCCGGGCAGAGCTGGTGGCCATCATCACCGAGACCCGGGAGAGCCCGGAGTACCTGCCGGGGGTGCGGCTGCCCGACGCGGTCCGGGCGACCACCGACGCCGCGGAGGCGCTGGACGGTGCCGACATCGTCGTGCTCGCCGTCCCGTCGCAGACGCTGCGCGCCAACCTCACCGACTGGGCGCCGCTGCTGCCGTCCTCGGCATCGCTGCTGTCGCTGATGAAGGGCGTCGAGCTGGGCACCACCAAGCGGATGAGCGAGGTCATCTGCGAGGTGACCGGTGCTCCGCCGGACCGGGTGGCAGCGCTGTCGGGTCCCAACCTGGCCCGGGAGATCGCCGAGGAGCAGCCGGCGGCGACCGTGATCGCCTGTACCGACACCGCCCGCGCCGAGGCCCTGCAGGCCGCCTGCCGCACCGCCTACTTCCGGCCGTACACCAACGCCGACCTGGTCGGCTGCGAGTTGGGCGGAGCGGTGAAGAACGTCATCGCACTGGCCGTCGGCATCACCGAGGGGATGGGGTTCGGTGACAACACCCGGGCCTCGCTGATCACCCGCGGCCTGGCCGAGACAGCCCGGCTGGGCGTGGCCCTCGGCGCCGAGCCGGCCACCTTCGCCGGCCTCGCCGGACTGGGTGACCTGGTGGCCACCTGCTCCTCACCGCTGTCGCGCAACCGCACGTTCGGCGAGCGGATCGGCCGCGGCATGTCCGTCGCCGAGGTGCAGCAGACCACCCGCCAGACGGCCGAGGGCGTCAAGTCCTGCCGCTCGGTGCTCGACCTGGCCCGCGCGCACGACGTCTACGTCCCGATCACCGAGGCCGTCGTGCGGGTCTGCCACGAGGGCGAGTCAGCCGTCCGGATGGTGCGGGAGATGATGTCGCGCGAAGCCAAGGCCGAGTGACCGTGACCGAGAGGACCCGTCCGTGAGCCCCGCAGGTGCCCCCGACCGGCTGGGGGACGGGACCCGGGTGGTCCATGCCGGTGACGAGCCCGTCGTCCCCGGCACCCCGCTGCGTCCCTCGCCGGTGTTCGCCGCGCCCTACCACCTGGGCGACCTGCCCCCCGGCGCCGGCGGCGCCGACTCCTACGCCCGCCCCGACAACCCCACGCTCCGGGTGTTCGAACGGGCCGTCGGCGAGCTGGACGGCGGCGACTGCCTGTCCTTCGCCAGCGGCATGGCCGCGATCAGCGCCGCCGTGCTCGCCGTCGCCGGGGCCGGGGACCGCGTCGTGCTGCCGTCGGACGGCTACTACGCGACCCGGGTGCTGGCCCGGGAGGAGCTCGAGCGGCTCGGCATGGTCGTCGATCTCGTGCCGACGCTGCAGATCGGGGACGTCGCCGCCCGCGGCGACCTGGCCGGCGCCCGGCTGGTGCTGCTGGAGACCCCGAGCAACCCGCAGCTCGAGGTGTGCGACATCGCCGCCGTCGCCCGGGCCACCCGGGCCGCGGGGGCGGTGCTGGTGGTGGACAACACCACGGCGACGCCGATCGGGCAGCGTCCGCTGGCGCTGGGCGCCGACGTCACGTTGGGCGCGGACACCAAGGCGCTGACCGGGCACAGCGACGTCCTGCTCGGGCACGTCAGCACCGCGCCCACCGATGCCGGGCGGGCGGTGCACGCGCGGATCGCGGCCTGGCGGAAGACGACCGGCAACACCCCCGGTCCCTTCGAGGCGTGGCTCGCACACCGGTCGATGGGCACGCTGGACCTGCGGCTGGCGCGGCAGGCGACCAACGCCGCGGCCCTGGTCGAGGTGCTGACCGGTCACCCCGCGGTCTCCGCCGTCCGGTGGCCGTGGTCGCCCGCGGACCCCTCGTACCCGCTGGCGAGCCAGCAGATGCTGCGCCCCAACGGGGTCGTCTCGGCCGAGCTGGCCGACGCCGGGGCGGTGCTCCGGCTGGTGCGCACCAGCCGCCTCTTCACCGCCGCCACCAGCTTCGGCGGCATCCACACCACCGTCGACCGGCGGGCCCAGTGGGGGGGCGACGCCGTCCCCGAGGGGTTCGTCCGGTTCTCCTGCGGCATCGAGGACACCGCTGACCTCGTCGCCGACCTCGTCCCGGCCCTCGACGCCCTCGGCTAGGGTCGGCGGCGATGAGCGGGGCGAGCAGGATCCGGGTCGCTGTCGTCTTCGGGGGGCGGAGCGCGGAACACGCGATCTCCTGCGTCTCCGCCGGGAGCGTGCTGGGTGCACTCGACCCCGACCGCTACGAGGTGGTGCCGGTCGGCATCACCCGGGACGGCGGCTGGCTGCTCACCGACGGGGACCGGAGCCGGCTGGCGATCAGCGACGGGACGCTGCCCGAGGTCTCCGAGGGCACACCGGTGTCGCTGGTGGGCGACCCGACCGGCCGGGGGCTGGTCGCCCTGGGGCCCGGCTCGGCCGGCTCCGGCCTCACCGAGGTCGACGTCGTCTTCCCGGTGCTGCACGGCGCCTACGGCGAGGACGGCACCATCCAGGGCCTGCTGGAGATGTCCGGGCTGCCCTACGTCGGCTCCGGGGTGTTCGCCAGCGCGGCCTCCATGGACAAGGAGTTCACCAAGAAGCTCCTGTCCGCCGCCGGCATCGCGCAGGGCGACCACGTGGTGCTGCGCGACGCGAGCGGCGCGCTGTGCGCCGACCCCGACCTGCTCGACGTGGGCGCGCGGGAGCGGCTCGGGCTGCCGGTGTTCGTCAAGCCGTCGCGGGCCGGGTCGAGCATCGGGATCACCCGGGTCACCGACTGGGCGCAGTTCCCGGCCGCGGTCGCGACGGCGGCCGCCGTCGACCCGAAGGTCGTGGTCGAGGCCGCGGTCCCGGGGCGGGAGATCGAGTGCGGCGTGCTCGCCCGCGTGGGTGGCCGGCCCGAGGCCAGCCTGCCCGCCGAGATCCGGTTGCGGGCCGGCACCGACTGGTACGACTTCAGCGCCAAGTACCTCGAGGACGCCGTCGACTTCGACGTGCCCGCCGACCTCACCCCGGAGCAGATCCGGGCGGTGCAGGAGACGTCGGTGCGGGCCTACCTGGCGATGGACTGCCAGGGGCTGGCCCGGGTCGACTTCTTCCTCGGCACCGACCCGGTCACCGGGGCGGAGCGGTTGGTCGTCAACGAGGTCAACACCATGCCGGGGTTCACGCCGATCTCCATGTTCCCGCGGATGTGGGCGGCCAGCGGGCTGACCTACCCCGAGCTGGTCGACCGCCTGGTGGCCAGCGCGCTGGACGGTGGCCCCCGGACCCCCGGGTGACGCGCAGCCTGCCCACGCTGGCCGCCCTGCTGGTGCTGGCCGGCACCGCCTCCACCGGCTGCACGTCGACCGTCTCCGGGCAGGCCCGGCCGGCCACCGGGTCGACCGCCACCGATCTGCCGGAGACGTCGGCCGCGCTGGGGGACCTGCTGGTCACCGAGGTCCCCTCCGGGCTGCCCCGGGTGCCCGACGACGAGCTGCAGCCGCCGGCGGGGGAGAAGACCGTCGACGACGTCGCCGGGTACGCCCAGGACGCCGCCGACCAGCAGGAAGTCCTCGAGGAGTACGGCTACCGGCACGGCTGGGAGCGCTTCTGGCGCGGTGACGAGGCTCTGACCACGGTGTTCGTCGACCAGTTCAGCGGGCCGATGGGCGCGACGTCCTACGCCGACGACCTGGTCCGCAACGACGCCGAGTACTACGGCGGCGTGCCGGCCGACGGTCCCACCGGGCTTCCCGAGGGCTGCGCGGAGATGTCGGTGGACGAGCCGGACCCGAGTCTGGGGCTGGCCGGGCCGGTCGCGTTCTCCTGGTGCCCGCACGGGGTCTTCACGGTCTCGGTGGCCGCGGTGGCCGCGACGCCCGAGGCGGCGCGCGCCGAGGTCGAGGCGGTGACCCTCGACCAGCTGGGCCGGCTGCCCCGTGGCTGACCGGGAAGGAGCCCGGACTGCAGCGGGCCCGGACGCCGGCCTGCCGACGACGTCCGCGGCCCGGAGATCGGCGTCCAGCGCTGCCTGCGGCCGGCCGACGGCCGGCTGTCCGCGACCGGTGGGCCGGTCGGCGACCGGTCGGCGCGCGATGGTCAGGAGGTGGGGGAGGGTTCCGTGTAGGGCAGCGCGGTGCTGATGATCGGGCCCAGCGCGGTCACCAGCGCGCTGTCGTGCTCGGCCGGCACCCGCACCTCCACCGGGACCAGCCGGTCCACCGTCGTCCACACGTAGACGTCGGGGTCGCTGTCGTCCACGAACCACTCGACGCCGTTGACGGCCAGCGTGCCGGTGTCCGCGGCGAAGCCGGCCGGCGGAGCGACCCCGCAGACCAGGACCACGGGCGGGTCGCCCCAGGCGTAGGCGAACGGGGAGTCCGAGTCCACCTGGCGGGAGCTCTCACCGGCCATCTCCAGGGGCAGCTGCCCCATCAGCACGGGGCAGGCCAGGTCGGCCTCGGGGGTCACGTCCGGCGTGTCCACGACGACCGGCGGCAGGTCCTCCCGGGGCGCCGCGGGTGTGCCCTCGACGTCGGCGACCGGCCGGTCGGCGCCGTCGCGGCCCAGCACGTTGACCAGGACGAGCAGGACGAGCACCACCGGCACGACCACGGCGGTCGCGAGGATGGCGGCCCGGCGCAGGACCGGGTCACCGCCGGGAGGCGCGGGGTTGGGGGGCGCGGTGCTCAGGACGTCAGATGTTGACGACGGGACAGGTCAGCGTGCGGGTGATCCCGTCCACCGACTGCACCCGGGCGACGACCAGCCGGCCGAGCTCGTCGACACTGGCCGCCTCGGCGCGGACGATCACGTCGTAGGGGCCGGTGACGTCCTCCGCCTTGGTCACCCCGGCGATCTGTCCGATGGCCGCGGCGACCGCGGCTGCCTTGCCGACTTCGGTCTGGATCAAGATGTAGGCGTGGACCACGGGCTGACCTTCCTCGGGCGTCACCGATCCGGCGACGGCTGGGGGCACGACGGGCCCGCCGGACGGCGGGACGACCGGCAACGTACCGCAGCGCGGGGAGGTGACCGGTGACTCGTCCCCGACCCCTGGTGCCCCCGCCCGACGCCGCGGACAGTGTTGGCGTCGTCGGGGAGTTCGGCGTCATCGCCCGCGTCCTCGCCCGGTCGGGCACCGCCGCCCTCGCCGAGGTCGGTCCGGGCGACGACGCCGCCGTGCTGCGCACCCCCGACGGTCGGGTCGTGGTCTGCACCGACGTCCTCGTCGAGGGCCGGCACTTCCGGCGCGACTGGTCCTCCGGGGAGGACGTCGGGCACAAGGCGGCGGCCGCGAACCTGGCCGACGTCGCCGCGATGGGCGCCGTCCCCACCGCCCTGCTGGTCGGTCTGGCCTGCCCTGCGACCACCCCGGCGGCCTGGCTGGAGGACGTCGCGTCCGGGATGGCCGACGAGTGCGCCCGGTTCGGCGCGGCCGTGGTCGGCGGGGACACGGTGGCCAGCGCCCCGGACTCGTCGGCCGTCGTCCTCTCCGTCACTGCGCTGGGTGACCTGGGCGGGCGGGCGCCGGTGACCCGCGCGGGCGCCCGCCCCGGGGACGTCGTTGCCGTGGCGGGCCGGCTGGGCTGGTCGGCCTGCGGGCTGGCCGTG
>JAOPWO010000049.1 GCA_025965635.1 Modestobacter sp.
GCTGGCGATGTTCGCCTTCCTCGCCCCGGTCACCCGGTTGTCGGCGACGACGGTGCTGATCGGCCTGGTGCTGTACTCGCTGGTGATCCTGGTGCGGAACTTCCTGGCCGGCCTGCAGGCGGTGCCCGACGACGTGCGGGAGGCCGCGCGCGGGATGGGCTACGGGCCGGGACGGCTGCTCTGGCAGGTGGAGCTGCCGCTGGCCCTGCCGGCGTTCATGGCCGGGTTGCGGATCGCCACCGTCTCCACCGTCGCGCTGGTCACCGTGGGGGTCATCGTCGGGCACGGGGGGCTGGGGCAGCTGATCACCGGCGGCTTCAATGCCAACTTCTACCGGGCCCAGATCGTCACCGGTGCGGTCGGCTGCGTGCTCCTGGCGCTCTTCGCCGACCTGCTGCTGGCCGGCGTCGAGCGGGTGCTGACCCCCTGGGCCCGGCGGGCGGCGTCGTGAACCGGCTGCAGGACGCGCTGCTGTACCTCAACGACCCGCTGAACTGGACCCGGACCAACGGCATACTGGACCTGCTCGGCGAGCACCTGCGGATCTCCGCGCTGGCGGTGCTGGCCGCGCTGGTGGTCGCCGTCCCGGCCGGGGCGGTGCTCGGCCACACCGGCCGCGGAGGCGGCTTCACCGTCGCCCTGTCCAACGTGTCACGCGCCGTCCCCACGCTCGCGCTGCTCACGCTGTTCGCGGTCACCCCGATCGGCTTCGGCCCGCAGGCGACGACGATCGCGCTGGCGGTCTTCGCCGTCCCGCCGATCCTCACCAACACCTTCGTCGGCTTCCGCGGGGTCGACCGGGACGTCGTGGAGGCCGCCCGGGCGATGGGGATGGACGGCCGGCAGGTGCTGCTGCGCGCGGAGCTGCCGTTGGCCATGCCCCTGGTGATGACCGGCGTGCGCACCGCTGCCGTGCAGGTGGTCGCCACGACGACGCTGGCCGCGCTGGTGGCCGGTGGCGGGCTGGGTCGGATCATCACCCTCGGCTTCCGGCAGCAGGACTACGGCGCCGTCCTGGCCGGGGCGTCGCTGGTCGCCGTCCTGGCGGTGCTCACGGAGGTGGTGCTGGCCGCAGTCTCCTGGGCGGTGACGCCGGGAGCCAAGCAGCTGCCCTTCCTGCACGTGCGCCGGAGCGGCACCGGTCAGGTGCCGGCCGCCGTCGAGCCCGCGCTCTGACGGAACCGGATCGCCGCGCGATCCCGGTTGCCATCCGGCGCCGTGACGAGTTGAGTTGTGCCCCGCGGGACCCCTCCCGCCAGACACGCGTGCGGCCGGCGACGGCGGCACGGGACACAGAAGGCGAGAGACATGCGCATCCGTCCCCGACTGCTGACCCCGCTCGCCCTGACCGCCCTGCTGGCCACCGCGGCCTGTGGTGAGTCCGGTTCCTCGGGCACCAGCGATGCCTCCGGCAGCGGCTCGGGAGGCGCGGCCTCCGGCGATGCCTGCGCTCCGGTCGCCGGTGACCAGCTGGTCGTCCTCGAGGACGACCAGCAGCTGCAGAACGCCGACAACGTCATCCCGGCCGTCAACGCCGCGGCCGCCGGCGCCAGCCCGGCCCTGCTGGAGACGCTGAACGGCATCTCCGCGGTGCTCACCACCGAGGACCTGATCGACATGAACGCCGCCGTCGACGTCGAGCGGCAGAGCGCGACCGACGTCGCCGCCGCCTACGTGTCCGAGAAGGCCCTGGGCGGGTCGGGCGGCAGTGGCCCGGTCGTCGTCGGCGCGGCCGACTTCACCGAGTCGCAGGTGCTCGGCACCCTCTACGCCGACGTGCTGACCGCGGCCGGCTTCGACGCCACCGTGCAGACCGTGGGCAACCGCGAGCTCTACCTGCCGGCGCTGCAGCGCGGGGAGATCCAGGTGTTCCCCGAGTACCTGGCCACGGTCGCGGACATCCTGGCCAAGCAGGTCAACGGGGACACGGCCGAGGGCATCGCGACGCCGGACGCCGGGGCGACGCTGGCCGCGCTGGAGCCGGTGGCCCAGCAGGCCGGCCTGGTGTTCGGCGAGCCGGCCGAGGCTGCCGACCAGAACGCCTTCGCCGTCACCACCGAGTTCGCCGACGCGCTGGACGTGACGACGCTGTCCGAGCTCGCCGACGCGTGTGGCGACGGTTCGCTCGTGCTCGGTGGCCCGGGGGAGTGCCCGGAGCGCCCGCAGTGCCAGCCCGGTCTGGAGCAGACCTACGGCCTCCAGTTCGCCAGCTTCAGCGAGCTGGACGCGGGGGGTCCGCTGACCAAGGCGGCCATCCAGCAGGGCGAGGTCTCCATCGGCCTGGTGTTCAGCTCTGACGGCGCCCTCGCCCAATAGGAGGACCTGGCCGCCCCCACCGCTCGCGGGCTCGCGGCGGGCCCCTGCAGGCAGGCCGCGGGTCGGGGCCCTCAGTACCAGCCGCCGCCGGGCGGCAACTGCTCCCCGGCGGCGACGACGGCGTCGAGCCGGTTGCCCTCCTGGGCCAGCGGGCAGGACCAGCGCGGGTCGTAGGTGCACGACGGGTGGTAGGCGAAGTTGAGGTCGACGACCAGTGAGGTGGCGTCGCCGCCCAGGTCGGCGCCCTTGATCGTGTCCAGCAGGTAGCGGCCGCCGCCGTAGGTCGTCGTCCCGGCGCTGCCGTCGCGCAGCGGCAGGAAGACCCCGCCGCCGTAGCCGCCCAGCCACCAGACGTCGAGCCGGCCCAGGTCGCCCAGGGTCACCCGGCCGATCCGGTCCATCGCGACGACGCCGTCGTCGGCGGTGGGCAGCTGCAGGCGGACCGGCTCGACGTCGGTGTCCAGCCGGCTGCGGAAGCGCAGCGCGGGGTCGTACGGCGCCACCGGTAGGCCGCCGGCCCGGGCCCGGCCGGCCTCGTCCAGCGGTGAGTCGGGGTGGCCGGCGAAGAGGGCGTCCCGGCCGGCCCGCCAGGTGCGCCAGCCCTCCTCGGGGTCCTCGGCCGCGCGGACCCGGGCGTACAGCTCGGCGACCTGGCGGCGCCAGTCCAGCAGGGTCAGGCTCACAGGTCCTCCTCGGCGGCGCTCGGCGGGCCGCGGTCGGTGCGGCCGTCCTCCCGCGGAGGCCCGCGCGCCCACCAGCCACCCTGTCACGATCACCGGTGGCCCTGCGGCCAGCGCACCCGGACGGTGCAGGTGGACACCGCGCGCGGGGAGCGGAGATGACCCCCGCGGGATGTCGCCGCCCGTACCCTGCAGCCATGGCAGGTCGTCGGGAGGACATCACCCCCGGTCACCTCGCCGGCTCCGCGGGTCGCGGCGTCGAGGCCCCCGCCCGCGGGCGCGGGCTGCGCACCATCGGCCTGGTCGCCGGCCTGCTCCTCGCGGTGGCCGCCACCGCCGCCGTCGTCACCACCGACGAGGCCCGGTACCTGCGGATCGCCCTGCTGGCCTGCTGCTGGGCCTCCCTCGTGGCGGCCTTCCTCGCCGGCGGGCGACGGGCCGACCAGCTCGCGGCGCAGGGTCGCGAGGCCGAGCTCCGGCACGCCTACGACCTGGAGCTGGAGCGGGAGGTCGCCGCACGCGAGGCCCACGAGCTGGCGCTGGAGCGGCGGCTGCGCGCGGAGAGCGAGGAGGGCGTGCGCCGCGAGCTCGCTGCGTTGCGCGCCGACCTCGCCGGTCTGTCCGGACTCCGCACCGACCTGGCGGCGCTGGGCGAGCTGCGCGCCGACCTCGACCGGCTGCGCGGTGAGCTGACCGACCAGCTGTCCGGTGAGCTGCTGATCGAGCGGATGGTGATGCGCGCCCAGGCGGTCCGGCTGCCGGCCGACCGTTCCGGCGGCGACGACCGGTCGCTCGACGGCGTCCCGGCCGGTGCGGGGCCGCGCAGCGCCACCTGGGAGGAGCGGTCGGTCGATCGCCGGCCGGACGGCTCCGGCTGGGCGGTGGCCGCGCCGG
>JAOPWO010000054.1 GCA_025965635.1 Modestobacter sp.
TGAGCACACCGCCGAGCTGGACCGGCTCACCGACGAGGTGCACCGCGACGAGGTCGCCCGCGCCGAGCAGCGGCTGCGGATCGAGGCCCTGGAGGCCCGCGCCGCCGAGGAGTACGGCGTCGACCTGCCCACCCTGGTCGCCGAGTACGGCCCGGCCGCTGTGGTGCCGCCCACGCAGGCCCAGCTCGCCGCCGCCCGGACGGCCGGGGAGCCCGAGCCGCAGCCGGTGCCCTACGACCGGGCGACACAGGAACGTCGGGCGGCGCGCGCGGAGCGCGATCTCGGCACGCTGGGGAAGGTGAACCCGCTCGCGCTGGAGGAGTTCGCCGCGCTCGAGGAGCGGCACACGTTCCTGGCCACCCAGTTCGAGGACCTCAAGGCCACCCGCCGCGACCTGCTCACCGTCGTCCGGGAGGTCGACGCCCGCATCCACGAGGTGTTCGCCGCGGCGTTCGCCGACACCCAGCGCGAGTTCGCCGAGGTCTTCGCCACCCTGTTCCCCGGCGGGGAGGGCCGGATCTTCCTGACCGACCCGGAGAACCTGCTCACCACCGGCGTCGAGGTCGAGGCCCGGCCGCCGGGCAAGAAGGTGAAGCGGCTGTCGCTGCTGTCGGGCGGGGAGCGGTCGCTGACCGCGGTGGCGCTGCTGGTCGCGATCTTCCGGGCCCGGCCCTCGCCGTTCTACGTGCTCGACGAGGTGGAGGCGGCGCTGGACGACGTCAACCTCGGTCGGCTGCTGACCCTGATCGAGCAGCTGCGCCACACCTCGCAGCTGATCGTCATCACCCACCAGAAGCGCACGATGGAGATCGCCGACGCGTTGTACGGGGTCAGCATGCGCGGGGACGGCATCACCGGCGTGATCAGTCAGCGGCTCCGCGAGCCGCCGGACGCGGCCTGAGGCCGGGGCCCCCTCATCGCCACGCCCCGGAAGCCTGAGGCGGTGCCTGGAGGGGCCGCTAGGCCGCGGAACGGTCCTCCAGGCCCAGGTCGACCTGCAGGGGGCGGTGGTCGGAGGAACCCGCGTCGTCGAGCACGCGCGCCCGGCGCACGGTCACCCCCGGGGTCACCCACACCTGGTCGATCCGCACCCGTGGGCGGCCCGACGGATGGGTCAGCCCCTGCCCGGCACGCAGCGACCACCGGCCTGCCCGGTCACTGCGTTCCCCGGCGACCTCCCAGGCGTCGGTCAGGTGCTGCCGCAGCACGTCGAGCTCCGCCGCGCCGGCGTCCGCGTTCAGATCGCCGACCAGGACGCCGGGTTCCCCGCCGTGGAGCCCGGCGACGGCGGCCGCCTGGGCGGCCCGGTCGGCCGCGGACGTCGCGCTCAGGTGCGTGGTGGTCACCCACAGCCTGCCGCCGCCGACCTCGAGCTGCGTGCACAGCGCGCTGCGCGGTTCGCCGCCTCCGGGCAGCGGGTGCAGCTCGCCGGCCAGCACCGGCAGCCGGGACAGCAGCGCGTTGCCGTACTGCCGCCGCCCGCCGTCGGGGTCGTCACCCGGCCGGTCGATGGCCGGTCCCCAGGCCAGCTCCATGTCCAGCGCGCGGGACAGCAGCAGCGCCTGGTCGACGTGCTCGCTGCGCCCGCCGAAGCGGCGGTCCACCTCCTGCAGGCAGATGACGTCGGCTCCCGTGCCGGCCAGCAGGCGGGCCAGCCGCGGCAGGTCGTGCCGACCGTCGCGCCCGACGCCGTGGTGGACGTTGAACGTCACCAGCCGGACCGGGGGCCGGTCCGGGCCGGGGGCGGGTGGGGTCATGCCGTCCAGCTTGCCGAGGCCGGCCGGCCCGGACGCGTCCGGGTCAGGACAGCTCGGTGTCCAGCACCTGGTCGAAGTGGCCGTTCCCGGTCTGGTCGCGGCGGGTGGCGAACAGCCGGAACCGGGCGTCCCGGCCCTCCAGCACCAGCTCGCCCAGTTCGTTGCCGAAGAACGGCCCGGCCTGCTTGCGCCACTGCAGGCCGGTGGACTCGACCCGGCCCGCCGCGCGCAGCAGGCCGGTGACCAGCCGCGCCCAGCGACTCCACCCGATCTTGAAGCCGATCTCGATCGCGTGCGGGGCCTGGTTGTGCAGCGGGGAGACCGTCAGCTGGTGCACCCGGCTGGTCAGGTCGCCCGGCTGGACCAGCTCGGCGGCGTAGGCGTGGTGCACGTCGCCGGACAGCACGAGCGCCGTCGCCGGGGCCGGACCGAACTCGCCGCGCGCGAGCGAGACCAGGGTCCGGCCGAGCCGCTCGAACGACTGCCCGAACGCGGCCCAGTGCTCCAGGTCCGCGGCCTGGCGGATCTTCTCGGTCAACCGGCCCAGCGGCCGGCCGGCGTGCCGGGAGATCACCGTCTCGTTCCAGCGCTCGATGTCGTGCACGGCGTGCGGCAGCAGCCACGGCAGCGAGGTCCCGATCAGTACGTGCTCGACCCCGTCGGTCACGGCCTGCTGGACGGCGGCGTCGACCCAGTCGAACTCGGCGTCGTCGAGGATCTTCCGGTCGCCCTCGGTGAGCACCCGGCCGGCCCGGCTGTCGATCATGATCAGTCGGGCCGAGCCCCAGTGCCGCACGTAGCTCCACCGCACGGACTGCGGTTCGGTGTCGGCAGCGTGGGCCATGGCGTCGAGCACCGGCCCGGCGTCGGCGTCGGCGTCCTCGAGCCGGAGGATGGCCTGCCAGGTCTCGTTCTTCTCCAGTTCCTGCGGGGAGAGGTTGCCCAGGTGCTGGTAGACCCAGTAGCTGGTCAGGCCGCCGCAGATGCGCCGCTGCCACCAGTCGGTGGACGTGACGTCGGCCCGCCACGCCGCCGAGGTGTTCCAGTCGTCGATCATCTCGTGGTCGTCGAAGATCATCGAGGACGGGATGGTCGACAGCAGCCAGCGCACCCGGGCGTCACCCCAGGACTCGGCGTAGAGCCGGGTGTACTCCTCGTAGTCGGTGGCCTGCGCGCCCGGCGGCTGGTCGAGGTCCCGGCGGGCGGCCAGCCAGTCGTGCGTCGCCGGGGTGATCTCGTCGGCGTAGACCTGGTCGCCGAGCAGCACGAGCGCGTCGGGCCACTCGTCCTGCGGGGTGTCGAGGATCTGCACGGCATAGCTGTCCAGCGCGTCCGGCGGGATGCCGTCGCGGACGTCCACCGTCGCCGGCGTCGCGTAGCGGCACGACCCGAAGGCGATCCGGAACGGCCCGGAGCCCCCGGGGGTGCGGATCCGGCTGGGCGGCAGGGCCGAGTGCGCCTGCGGCCAGACCCGGTGCCCGTCCAGGTGCACCTCGTAGGGCGTGCAACTGCCCGGCTCCAGTCCTTCCACGAGGACGAGGGCGTAGTGGTGCCCCTGGACGCAGAAGGTGCGGGCCCGGCGGCCGAGCACGTCGACCTGGCACGGACGGTCGGTCTCCACCCACACGGTCGCCGACACCGGGTCGACGTGGCGGAGCAGGGGACCGAGCAGGAGGAGCGGCGGCGGGACGGCGGACTCGGACATGCCCGACAGCGTGACGCACGCAGCTGTGCGCCGCCCAGTCCCCTGCCCGCGGGGACTGGGAGGATGGCCGGCATGGAGTTCGTGCTGATCGCGATCGCGATCCTCGTGCTGGCCCTGGTGGCCGGGATCGGTCTGCTGGTGAGCCGGGGACGGGGTACCACACGGCTGGACACCGACGCCGCGGCCGGCACCACGCTGACCCGCCCTCGCCCGCCGCGACCGACGGGCACCGAGCCGCCGCTGGGCCCGAGCCCCACCTCCGGCGCGACGGCAGCCGACCTCTACACCGGTCCGCCCGCTCCCACGGTTCCGCCGGTCGAGCTCCCGCCCGCCGAGCCCGAGCCCGGACTGGTCTTCGAGACCCCGCTGCCCTCGGCCGGCCGGCTGGTGCGGCTGCGGTCCCGGCTGGCCCGCTCGCAGTCGTCGCTGGGTCGCGGTCTGCTCACCGTGCTCGCCCGGGAGAAGCTCACCGAGGACGACTGGGAGGAGATCGAGGAGACGCTGCTCGCGGCCGACGTGGGCGTCGCCGCGACCACCCAGATCGTGCAGCGGCTGCGCACCCAGACCCTGGTCCTCGCCACCGCCTCCGGGCCGGAACTGCGGGAGCTGCTGGTCCGCGAGCTGACCGCCGTGCTGGACCCGGGCATGGACCGGACGCTGGCCAGCGACCGGCACGACGGTCGCCCGGCGGTGCTGCTGGTGGTCGGCGTCAACGGGGCCGGCAAGACGACGACGGTCGGCAAGATCGCCCGGGCGCTGGTGGGTGACGGCAAGAGCGTCGTCCTCGGTGCGGCCGACACCGACCGTGCCGCCGCGGCCGACCAGCTGGAGACGTGGGGTGAGCGGGTCGGGGTGCTGACCGTGCGCGGCCGTGAGGGCGGTGACCCGGCGTCGGTGGCGTTCGAGGCCGTCCGCACCGGCATCGAGGGCGAGGTCGACGCCGTCATCGTCGACACCGCCGGCCGGCTGCACACCAAGTCCGGGCTGATGGACGAGCTCGGGAAGGTCAAGCGGGTGGTGGAGAAGCACGGGCCGGTCGACGAGGTGCTGCTGGTCCTGGACGCCACCACCGGGCAGAACGGCGTGGTGCAGGCCCGGGTGTTCACCCAGGCGGTCGAGGTGACCGGCATCGTGCTGACCAAGCTCGACGGCACGGCCAAGGGCGGCATCGTCGTCGCCGTGCAGCGCGAGCTCGGCATCCCGGTGAAGCTGATCGGGCTCGGCGAGGGTCCCGACGACCTCGCGCCGTTCGAGCCGGAGGCCTTCGCCGAGGCGATCGTCGGCTGAGCACTCCGTCGTCCTGCCGACGACGACGCGGCCGGGTGCGGTCCCGGCAGCGCTGAGCCGCTCCCCGGGCGGAAGGCCTCCCGCCTCCGCGCGCCCGGCTCACGGACCGGGCCACGCCCGGGACCCCGCCGCGCCGTCGTCGCTTCAGCGCACCGCGCGGGGGTCGAAGCCGAACGGCAGTTCCAGGCGGTGCGCGGCCAGCAGAGCCTGGTCGGCGAGCAGCTCGCGGGTGGGGCCGTCGGCGACCACGACCCCGCCGTCGAGCACCACGGAGCGCGGGCACAGCTGCAGCGCGTAGGGCAGGTCGTGGGTGACCATCAGCAAGGTCACCGACAGCGACTGGAGCACTTCGGCGAGTTCCCGGCGGCCGGCCGGGTCCAGGTTGGACGACGGCTCGTCGAGGACGAGCACCTCAGGCTGCATCGACAGCACCGTCGCCACGGCCACCCGGCGGCGCTGGCCGAACGAGAGGTGGTGCGGCGGCCGGTCCGCGGCGTCGGCCATGTCGACGGCCGCGAGCGCGTCGGCGACCCGCCGGCCGACCTCGGGCTCCGGCAGCCCGAGGTTGCGCGGCCCGAACGCGACGTCCTCACCGACGGTGGGCATGAACAGCTGGTCGTCGGGGTCCTGGAAGACGATGCCGACCCGACGGCGCACCTCGCGCAGATCGCGGCCCGCGACCGGCAGCCCGGCGACCTCCACCCGGCCGCGGCCGGCGCGGAGGATGCCGTTGAGGTGCAGCACGAGGGTGGTCTTGCCGGCGCCGTTGGGGCCGAGCATCGCCACCCGCTCGCCCGGCTCCAGCCGCAGGTCGACCCCGTACAGCGCCTGGTGCCCATCGGGGTAGGCGAAGGCGAGATCCTCCACGAGCAGAGACGGTGGGGGAGTGCTCACCCCACCAGTGAACCCGTCAGCAGGACGGCGCCGGCGGCCAGGGGGAGGCTCAGCGCCGTGGTCCACGACCGCGCACCGACCGGGGCGACCGGGCCGGTCGGCAGCCGCCCGGTGTAGCCGCGGGACAGCATCGCCAGGTGCACGCGCTCGCCGCGCTCGTAGGAGCGGATGAACAGCGAGCCGGCCGCCGGCCCCAGCACCCGCAGGGCGCCCAGGTGCCGGGCACGGAAGCCGCGGGACTCCCGGGCGACCCGCATGCGGCGCAGCTCCCCGCCGACGACGTCGGCGTAGCGGATCATGAACATCAGGATCTGCACGAGCACCTGGGGCAACCGCAGCCGCTCCAGGCCGCGCAGCAGCGCCCGGGGCTCGGTGGTGGCGGCCAGCAGCGTCGCGGCGAGCACCGACAGGGTGGCCTTGGCCAGCAGGCCGCCACCGACGGCCAGCCCGCTCTGCGACACCGACAGCCCCAGCACCTCGGTCCGCGGGCCGCGGGACACGAAGACCAGCAGGACGGCGAACAGCACGAACGGGATCTCGACGGTCAGCCCGCGGCCCAGCCGGCCCGGACCCACCCCGGCGATGCGCGCGACGACGAGCAGCAGCACCAGGAAACCCAGATAGGCCGCCGGTGCCCACCCGGCGTGCACCGGGGTGGCCACGACGACCAGGGCGAAGCCCAGGACGGCGACCAGCTTGAGGTGCGGCTCCAGCCGGTGCACCGGGCCGGTGCCGGGGACGTACCTGGCCGCCAGTCCGCCGGAATCGTGCCCGGCGCCCACCTCAGCCCTGACCGGCGGGCAGGGAGTCGGGCGTCTCCGGGGCGGGCGCGGTCCGGCGGCGCAGCACCAGGGTCAGGCCGCCGGCCAGGGCCAGGACCACGAGCACCCCGGTGACGCCGGCCAGCCCGCCGGAGAGGCGACCGTCGGAGACCCCGGCGACGCCGTAGTCGGCGAGCGGGGAGTCGGCGACGGCGCTGTCGCGGGCGGTCTCGGCGAACCCGTGCTGCTCGGCGGCGGACTCCAGGCCGTCGGGGGAGGAGCTGGCGTACCAGCTGCCCACCCCGGCCACGAGCAGCGCGACGAGGAGCCCGGCCAGGACGAACCCGGTGGTGCGGCGGCGAGGGGAGCTCACGAGGCGTCCGCCACGGGAACGGGGTGGGCGGCCGGCGGGCGGGGTGCGAGCACCACGTCGCGCTGCAGGTGCCGTGCGCCGCGGACCAGGTCGGGCCGCACGGTCAGCACCGCGCTGAGCACCGCGACCGAGATGGCCGCCTCACCCAGCCCGATCAGCAGGTGCACGCCGCCCATCGTCGCGGCGACCGTGCCCAGCGCGACGTCGGCGACACCGCCCAGGCTGAACAGCCCGACGAAGGCCAGGGCGGCGACCGGCACCGACAGGAAGGCCCCGACGCCGGCGGCGACGAGCAGGCCTACCCGGGTGCGGGGCAGGAGGACCACCAGGACGCGGAACACGGCGTACCCGACGGCCACGGCCACCAGGGCCATCAACGTGACGTTGGTGCCGAGCGCGGTCAGCCCGCCGTCGGCGAACACGACGGCCTGGACCAGCAGGACGACGGTCATGCAGAGGACCGCGGTCCACGGCCCGACCAGGATCGCGGTGAGGGCACCGCCGATCAGGTGGCCGCTGGTGCCGGCGGCGACCGGGAAGTTCATCATCTGCACGGCGAACACGAAGGCGGCGGTCAGCCCGGCCATCGGCGCCGTCCGCTCATCGAGCTCGCGCCGCGCACCGCGGAGGGCCAGGGCGACCCCGGCGGCGGCGACGGCGGCGGTGGCCGCGGAGGTGGTCGGGTCGAGGAACCCGTCGGGGACGTGCACGCAGGTACCTCCCGGAAGTGGCGCCCGGAGACCCGGGACGACGATCGGGCCCACGGTATTGCACATCGATGGCAATTGCACATCCATCGCAACAAGCCGGCGGGGGTGTGTGCCCGGGCGCCTGCCGAGCGGGCTGGACGGCGCCGCAACACGACTGGAACACCAGGCCCCGACACGCGGCGGTGAGTTCACGGCGGGGAAACACGTCCGCGTCGGCTCTGGAAACACGCGTTCGGCACGGTTGCCCCTACGTCGCCCCGCTGATCCGGGGCGCCGGCTCGAACCCCCGCCGCCCTCCCGGGCGGCGCCCATCCCGAGGCCCCCGGGCCCTCGCTGCGGCCGATGGCCGACGACCCTCACAGGAGGTTGCCGTGGTCAACACCGGCGACACTGCCTGGATCCTCACCAGCGCTGCGCTCGTGCTGTTGATGGTTCCAGGTCTCGCGCTCTTCTACGGCGGCATGGTGCGCGCGAAGAGCGTGCTGAACATGATGATGATGAGCTTCGGAGCGCTGGGCCTGATCAGCGTGCTCTGGGTCGTCTACGGCTACTCGTTCGCCTTCGGCGACGACGTCGGTGGCGGGCTGCTCGGCAGCCCGGGTGAGTTCTTCGGCCTCAGGGGCCTGATGGAGGACACCACGGGCGAGGCGGGCGGCCTCCCGGTCATGGCCTTCGTCGGCTTCCAGGCGGTCTTCGCGGTCATCACCGTCGCGCTGATCTCCGGTGCGATCGCCGACCGCGCCAAGTTCAGCGCCTGGATGGTGTTCGTCGGCGCCTGGGCCTCGATCGTCTACTTCCCGGTCGCGCACTGGGTCTTCGACTTCGACGCCGACGGCCACACCGGTGGGTGGATCGCCAACGACCTGGCCGCCATCGACTTCGCCGGCGGTACCGCGGTGCACATCAACGCCGGTGCCGCCGGCCTCGCCCTGGCTCTCGTGCTCGGCAAGCGCCGTGGCTTCGGTCGCGACCCGATGCGCCCGCACAACCTGCCGCTGGTGATGATCGGCGCCGGGCTGCTGTGGTTCGGCTGGTTCGGCTTCAACGCCGGGTCCGCCCTGGCGGCGAACAACACCGCAGCCGTCGTCTGGGTCAACACCCTGGTGGCCACGGGCGCGGCGATGCTGGGCTGGCTGCTGGTCGAGAAGATCCGCGACGGTCACTCCACCTCGCTGGGTGCCGCCTCCGGCGTCGTCGCCGGACTCGTCGCCATCACCCCGTCCTGCTCCGCCGTCTCGCCGATCGGCGCGATCGTCATCGGCGTGATCGCCGGCGTGCTGTGCGCCCTGGCGGTGGGCCTGAAGTTCCGCTTCGGGTACGACGACTCGCTCGACGTCGTCGGCGTCCACCTGGTCGGTGGCCTGCTCGGCACCATCCTGATCGGCTTCCTGGCCACCGCCGACGCCCCGGCCGCGGTCGACGGACTGTTCTACGGTGGCGGCTTCGACCAGTTGTGGAAGCAGATCATCGGCGCGGTCGCCGTCCTGGGGTACTCGTTCCTCCTCACGCTGGTGATCGGCTTCGTCATCCACAAGGTGATGGGCTTCCGGATCTCCGAGGAGGACGAGGTCGCCGGCATCGACAACGTCGAGCACGCTGAGAGCGCGTACGACTTCGTCTCCCTCGGGGGCGGCGGGGGAGCGGCATCACTCGCCGGCCAGGCGCACGCCGAGGCCCGCAACACCGAAGGAGCGACGAAGCCATGAAGCTGGTCACCGCGATCGTCAAGCCGTTCAAGCTCGATGACGTCAAGAACGCCCTCGAACTGATCGGCGTCGCCGGCCTCACGGTCAGCGAGGTGCAGGGCTTCGGCCGGCAGCGCGGGCACACCGAGGTCTACCGCGGCGCGGAGTACCAGGTGGACTTCGTGCCCAAGGTCCGCATCGAGGTCGTCGTCAGCGAGCTGGACGCCGCCCGGGTGGTGGACGCGGTCGTCGAGTCCGCCTCGACCGGCCAGATCGGCGACGGCAAGGTCTGGGTGACGACCATCGACGAGGTCGTCCGCGTCCGCACCGGCGAGCGGGGAGCCGACGCGCTCTGACGCACGCCCGGTGAGCCGACGTCGGCCGGGACAGCGGGGTGGACCCCGTTGTCCCGGCCGAGTCGTTTCGCCCCCACCTCCCTGCTGCGCCTCCTCGACGGAGAGGTCCCCGTGCTCGACACCTCTGCCCTGCCCGGCCTGAGCCGCGCCCAGCGCGGCGAGGCCCTCGACGGCTGGCTGTCCGGCCTGCTCGCCGGTGCCCTGGCCGGCACGCCACGCCCGGCTCCCCGCCGGGGTACGCCACCGCCCCCCGGCGACGACGGGATCGCCCTGGTCGCCGTCGGCAGCCTCGGTCGCCGGGAACTGCCGCCCTACGGCGACCTCGACCTGGTCCTGGTCCACGACGCCCGCCCGGAGGTGGCCGCGATCGCCGACGCCCTCTGGTACCCCATCTGGGACGCCGGGCTGCGCCTGGACCACTCGGTCCGGACCGTGCAGGAGGCCGTGTCGGTCGCCGCGACCGACGTCAAGGCGGGCCTCGGGCTGCTCGACGTCCGGCACGTCGCCGGTGACGCGCAGCTGTCCGCGACGCTGCGCACCGCCACCCTCGCGTCCTGGCGGCAGAACGCCGGCCTGCTGCTGCCCGAGCTCCGCGAGCTGCGCCGGGCACGGGGACGTCAGGTCGGTGAGCTCGGCTTCCTCCTCGAGCCGGACCTCAAGGAGGCCTACGGCGGGCTGCGCGAGGGGCAGGTGCTGCGCGCCCTCGCCGCCGCGCAGCTCGCCGACGAGCCGCCGTCGGACGCGGGGGACGCCTACACCTTCCTGCTCGACGTGCGCGACGCGCTGCGCCGGTCGACCGGGCGCCCCTCGGACGCGCTGGTCCGCCAGTCGCAGCGGCCGGTGGCCCAGGAGCTGGGCCTGGTCACCAACGGCACACCCGACGACGACGTGCTGCTGCGCCAGGTGAGCCTGGCCGGCCGGCGGCTGGCCTTCGTCGCCGACGAGACGTGGCGCCGGGTGGACGCGTCGATGGGGCGCCGGCCGCGCTCGCGCTACCGCCGGGTGCGACGCGAGCCGCTGGCCGAGGGCCTGGTGCGCCAGGGCGACGAGGTGGTGCTCGCCCGGGACGCCCGCCCGGCCGCCGACGTGGGCCTCGTCCTCCGCGGCGCGGCCGCGGCCGCCCGGGCCGACCTGCTGCTGTCCCCGTACACGCTCAAGGTGCTCGCGGTGCACGCCCCGCCGCTGCCCGAGCCGTGGCCGCCGGAGGTCCGCTGGTCCTTCCTCCGCCTGCTGGCCAGCGGCCGGAGCGCGGTGCCGGTCCTCGAGCAGCTGGACCAGGAGGGCCTGCTCGCCCGGATGCTGCCCGAGTGGGACCGGGTGCGCTCCATGCCGCAGCGCCACCCCTGGCACCGGTTCACCGTCGACCGGCACCTGGTCGAGGCCGCGGCCGCGGCGGCGGAACTCACCCGCGACGTCGACCGGCCCGACCTGCTGCTGGTCGGCTCGCTGCTGCACGACATCGGCTAGGGCTGGCCCGGGGACCTCACCGACGTGGGAGCCGCCGTCATCGGGGAGGTGGCCGTCCGGATGGGCTTCAGCCCGCCGGACGTCGCCACTCTCGTGGCCATGGTGCGCCACCACCTGCTGCTGCCCGACGTCGCGACCCACCGC
>JAOPWO010000087.1 GCA_025965635.1 Modestobacter sp.
CACCCGGGGGATCTCCGGCGGCAGCTCGCGGGCCAGGAAACCGAGCCGGCCGACCCGGGCGGCCAGCCGCTCGCCCGCGCGGCCGTGCAGGTGGGAGGCCCAGACCGCCGCTTGCTCGGGTTCGGCACCGCGGGCCAGCAGCCCGGCCACCACACCGGCCCGCACGTCCCCCGAGCCGGACACGCCCAGCCCCGCCCCGCCGCTCTGGTCCTCCCAGAGCCGGCCGTCGGGTGCCGCCACCCAGCTGGTCGCGCCGCCCAGACCCACGGAGGCTCCGGCCTCGCGGGCCAGCCGGAGTGCGGCGCCGGCCGGGTCGGCGTCGAGCTCCTCCGGCTCGAGGTGCAGCGAGATCGCGAGTTCCTTCGGGTTCGGCGTGAGCACGACGCGGCCGCCGAGGTGACGCAGGCAGCCCGGGTCCTCGGTGACCGCGGCGAGGGCGAGCGCGTCCAGCGCCACCGGTCCCTCGAGCGCCGGCAGCAGCCGCTCGACCAGACCGCGGGTCTCCTCCACGTCGGCCATGCCCGGCCCGACCAGCACCGCGGAGGCCTGCTGGGCGAGATCGAGCACCAGCTCGGCGGACGAGGCGCGGATCGCGCCCTCCTCCGTCGCCGGGACGCCGCGCACGAGCGCCTCGGGCAGCGAGATGGAGACGTGTGGCGCGACCTTCGACGGGACCACCACCTGCAGCTTCCCCGCCCCGGAGCGCAGCGCGGCCTCGGCGGCCAGCAGCACCGCACCGACGGTCTCGGTGCTGCCGCCGACGACCAGGATCGAGCCGCGGGCCTCCTTGCCGCCGGTCGGTTCCGGCAACCGCCAGCCGCGCAGCACCTGCGGGGTGACCAACACGGACTCAGGCTGGGGACGGGACATCGTTCTCCTCGGTCACGGGGGGCTCCCGGTGGTCGGCCAGGTGTGCGACACCGTTGAAGTCGGCGAGCTGCCAGCCACCGTCGTCCCCGCGCTCGTAGCGGGTCACGGAGGTGTTGGCGACCTGCACGGTGCGGTCGATCTCCAGCAGATCGGACTCGGCGAGCTCCTCGACCACGTACCGGAACACCATCACCACGGCCTGGTGGGAGAAGCACAGCAGCCGCTCGCCGTCGTGCCGGAGGCTCTCGGTGGCCAGCAGGCTGCGGATCCGCAGGGCGACGTCGGCCCAGCTCTCCCCGCCCGGGGGGCGGTAGTAGAACTTGCCGAGCAGGTCGCGCCGGCGGGCCTCCTCGGGGTACTCGTCGATGATGCCCGCGCGGGTCATCCCGTCGAAGGCGCCGAAGTCGCGCTCCCGCAGCCGCTCGTCGTAGCGGATGGTGAGGTCGAGTTCGCTGGCGGCCACCGCGCGCTCGGCGGTCGCGGCGGCCCGGGCGAACGGAGAGCTCAGCACGGTGGTCGGCTGCTCGTCGGGGTGCAGCCCGGCCAGCCAGCGGCCCAGCGCCTCGGCCTGGTCCCCCCCGGTCCCCGAGAGCGGGACGTCGGGGTCGCGGATGTCGAGCTCCAACCGGCCCGCACCGCTGGTCCGGGCCTGCGCGTCGGCCACGTTGCCCTGGCTCTCACCGTGCCGGACCACCCACAGCGCCCTGGGACCCGGTGCCTGCGCCATCGCTCTCCCCGTCTCCTCCGGTGGCGACGCTGGGAGGCGCCGCCGGATCTGCCCTAGCCGATCATGCCGACGTCGAAACGGCGCGACGGGTGGACGTCGGCCCCGCGGCTGGCCACGATGGCCGGATGGTCACGCCGGTGGGCTTCGAGGTGCGGCCGTCCGCCTCCCCGGCCGAGTTCGAGGCCTGGCTGGAGGCCGAGCACGAGCGGGCGCCGGGGGTGCACGTGGAGGTGGCCAGGAAGGCCGCCGGCGTCCCGTCGATCACCGCCGCGGAGGCGGTCGAGGTGGCGCTGCGCTTCGGCTGGATCGACGGCCGGGGCAACCGGGTGGACGACGACCGGTCCACCGTCCGCTGCACCCCGCGCCGGGCGGAGAGCGTGTGGTCGCAGGAGGACGTCGAGACCGTGGCCCGGCTGGTCGCCGAGGGGCGGATGCGTCCCGCCGGGTCCGCGACGATCACCGTGCCCGACGACCTGACCGCCGCCCTCGCCGCGCGAACCGGATCGCAGCCGCCGTGCACGGCTCACCGGCGGTTGACGGCCCCTGCAGCGGGGTCCTTCCTCAGCCGGTGACGCGGACGCCCCACTGGTAGCCGCCCTTGTCCACGCTGGTCACCGCGACCGGCCGGCCGGGCACGCTGGCGTGCACCATCTGCCCGTTGCCGATGTAGAGGCCCACGTGGCTGACGGGTGAGTAGAAGAAGACCAGGTCACCGGGCTGGAGGTCGGCCCGGGCCACCCGGGTGCCCATGGTCGACTGGGCCCGGCTGGAGTGCGGCAGGGTCACGCCGGCGGCCGCGTAGGCGTACATCGTCAGCCCGGAGCAGTCGAACGCCTTCGGACCCGAGGCGCCGGGCACGTAGCGGTCGCCGAGCTGGCCGAGTGCCGTCTGGACGGCCGCGCCGGCCGCCGCGGTGGGCGCGGGTGCGGGCTTGACCGCGGCGAGCGTCGGCCCGCTCAGGGTGTTCTGGACGGTGGCCTGGTCGGCGGCGCTCAACCGGGCGTAGTCGGCCTCGTAGCCGGCCAGCTGCTCCTCCAGCGCGTCCTGCTTCGCCGCGAGCTCGGCCA
>JAOPWO010000215.1 GCA_025965635.1 Modestobacter sp.
CGGGCGCTGGACCATCCGGGCTGCGCGGCGGGCGGCGTTGCGGCGCTCCCGCTGGGCGGCCGCGCGCAGCACCACCAGGTACCCGACCACGGCGACGTCCAGCAGGACCTGCGGGGCCCACAGCCAGGAGCGGTAGGTCAGTGCACCCACCAGCACCAGCAGCGTCAGGGCGACGAGGCCGGCCAGCGTGCGGCGGCGCACCGCGTGCACGTCGACCTTCAACTCACCCGTGGTCCGCAGTGCGGCCCGGTCGATCGTCACCTGCTCGGTCTCCGCGGAGACGAGCGGATCGACAGCCCGCCGCCGCTGCAGCGTCCGTCCTGAGTCGGCCGACCCGACCCCCACCGTGCGCGAATCGCCCCTGGTGACCACCATCGGCACCAGCACGACGAACCACAACACGACGAGCGCGGCCAGCAGTACGCCCGATCCCATCACCGAACACCCCGATCCGTCCCTGGCGCCCTGCGACCCCGATCCCTGGGGCCACACGAGTCACAACTGTCACTCGTCGGTCAATGTAGGGACGCGATCTGCCGATACCCGGGACGCGCAGCGGTGTGTCGCTGCAACGTCGGCGCCCTCTCGGCGTGTCGCGTCCCCCTGCGTCACCGCAACGCACCGGTGGTCACACGCAGAGACGGCGCGCTTTCCGTCAGTGACCAGCGTGCTGCTGCCACCGGGCCAGCACGCCGCCGGGCACGTCCTCGGCCACCAGCGCGTACCCCAGGTGGTCCCGCCAGGCGCCGTCGATGTCGAGGTAGGAGCGGAACAGCCCTTCCTGCCGGAACCCCAGCCGCTCGACCAGCCGCCGACTCGGTCCGTTCCCGGGCCGGATGTCGGCCTGCAGCCGGTGCAACCCGACGGGCCCGAAGGCGTGGTCGCAGACCAGCGCCACGGCCAGCGACGCGACCCCGCGGCCGGCGACTTCCCGGTCCAGCCAGTAGCCGAGCTGTGCCGACCGCAGGGCACCGCGGACGACGTTGTCCACGGTCACCTGTCCGGCCAGCCGTCCCTGGTAGCGCAACGCGAAGGGCAGCGTCGTCCCGAGGCGGGCGCGCCGCGACGACGCCCGGCGCAGCGCGCGGAAGGCCGCCGGGGAGTGCCGGTCGGCCCAGGCCGCCCCGGCCGACGGCTCCCACGGCGACAGCCAGCTCTCGTTCGCCACCCGCAGGCGGGCCCACTCCTGGGCGTCGCCGCGCCGCAACGGCACCATCTCGACCGGGCCGAAGACCAGCCGGGCCGGCCACCCCGGGTGCGCTGAGGGGTCCAGCTCAGCCGCCGAGCAGCATGGGCATGACGGTCACCAGGCCCCCGGCGGAGACCTCGGTGACGTCCTCGTCCACGACGATCAGGCAGTTGGCGCGGGCCATCCGGGCGAGCATCGCCTGGTCGCCGTCGCCGATCGGCTCGACGACGTAGCCACCGTCGGGATGCCGCATCACCTGGCCGTGCAGGTACTGCCGGTAACCGAGCGGAGACAGCAGCTGCTGCGCGGAGACTGCCTGCACGGTCCGCCGGAAGAGCTGCCGCTTGCCGAGCATCAGCCGGATCGCCGGGCGGACGAACACCTCGAAGGCCACCAGCGCGGCAACCGGCTCGCCGGGCACGCAGATGACCGGTACCTGCGCGTGCCCCAGCCGGCCGAAGGCGTGCAGCGGCCCGGGGTGCATGGCGACCTGGGTGAAGGACATGCCGCCGAGGGCGTGCAGCGCCTCCTGCAGCGGGTCGGTCCTGCCGTTGGCGAACGTGCCGGCGATCAGCACGACGTCGCTGCGCAGCAGCTGGCTCTCCAGCAGGTCGGTGAGCCGGCGCGGGTCGCTGGGCAGGATGCCGGCCCGGTAGGCCTCGGCCCCGGCATCGCGCGCAGCGGCGGCCAGGGCATAGCTGTTGACGTCGACGACCTGCCCCGGACCGGGGGTGGCCCCGACGTCGACGAGCTCGTCGCCGGCGCACAGCACCGACACCCGCGGACGCGGCCGGACCGACACCCGCTCCCGGCCCACGGCCGCCAGCAGGCTGATCTGGGCGGGGCCGATGGGGGTGCCGATCTGCACGGCGGTGTCGCCGGGAGCGACGTCGTCACCGGTGCGGCGCACGTAGCTGCCCGGCGCCAGCGCGGCATAGACGGCCACCCGTGCGGCGCCCTGGTCGGTCCAGGCGGCCGGGACGACGACGTCGGCGCCGGTCGGCATCATCGCGCCGACGGCGACCTTCTGGGCGAGCCCGGCGCTGATCGCGGCCCGCTCGCCCGACCCGGCGGTGCTCTCCCCTCCCACGGCCAGCTCCACCGGTGCCTCGACCGTGGCCGAGGCGATGTCGGCGGACTGGACGGCGTACCCGTCCAGCCCGGCCTGCTCGAAGGAGGGCAGCGCACGGGAGCTGGTCACCAGCTCGGCGCAGAGCAGTCCCTGCGCGTCGAGGACGGCGAGCTCGATCGGGTCGGGCTGCGGGACCGACCCCAGGATCTCGTCGAGGTGCTGCTCCACCGTGCGCAGCCGCAGCGCCGAGACGTCGACCGAGCCGGTGTCACCGACCGGGTCGGGGGCGCGGTCACCCGAGGAGACGGCCGGGGAGGGCACCCGCTCGGCGGCGAACACCGACCGGTCGACCTGCACGGTGTCCCGCCCCGGCGCCGGGTCGTCCAGCAGCGACGGGCCCCGGTCGGGAGCCGGACGCGGCACCGGGGTGCCCCGCTCCAGGTCGAGCTGGGTGGTCTCCCGGCTGCCGCCGAACCACCCGCGTGACTTGTCCTCGCTCATCCGCACCACCATCGTCCCACCGTCGTCGTCGCCGTGCCCGGTCCTCAGGTGGCCGGGTCGATCACCGACGGACACACCGAACTGCGATGGTGCCCTTTGCGGGGGCCGGTCAGGCCGGCGACGCGCCCTGCGCGGGGAGGTCGGCGACGAACTGCTGCAGCCACGGACGCAACGCGGGGCCGAGGTCCTCCCGCTCGACGGCCAGCTGGATGACCGCCTTGAGGTAGTCCAGCCGGTCGCCGGTGTCGTACCGGCGGCCGGAGAACACGACCCCGTGCACCGGGACACCGTCCTGGACCAGCCGGACGAGCGCGTCGGTCAGCTGGATCTCCCCGCCGGCGCCGGGCTCGGTGACCCGCAGGGCCGCGAAGACCTCCGGCGGCAGGACGTAGCGGCCGATGATGGCCAGGCTGCTCGGCGCCTCGTCGGCCGGCGGCTTCTCGACCAGCCCGGTGACCCGCACGGTCGAGCCCTCCCCGTGGACGGCCACCGCGCCGTACTTGCTGATGTTCTCCCGCCCCACGTCCAGCAGCGCGACGACGGCGCCTCCGTGCTCGGCCTGCACGGCCAGCATCTCCTCGAGGAGATGGTCGCGGGCGTCGATGATGTCGTCGCCGAGCAGCACCGCGAAGGCCTCGTCGCCGACGAAGGCGGCGGCCTGCAGCACAGCGTGGCCCAGCCCCCGGGCCTCGCCCTGCCGGACGAAGTGCACCTGGGCGACGTCGGTGGCGGCGTGCACGGCGTCCAGCCGGGACTGGTCGCCCTTCTTCTCCAGCGCCGCCTCGAGCTCGGGGGCACGGTCGAAGAAGTCCTCGATGGCGGCCTTGTTCCGGCCGGTCACCATCAGCACCTCGGGCAGCCCGGCGCGGGCCGCCTCCTCGACGATGTACTGCAGGGCCGGGCGGTCGACGACCGGCAGCAGTTCCTTGGGCACCGCCTTGGTCGCGGGCAGGAAGCGGGTGCCCATCCCGGCGACCGGGATGACGGCCTTGGTGGTCGGGCGCTGGGACGGGCTCGGCATGGGTCGAGCCTAACCAGGCGCCACCGGGCCTAGCCTGCTCACGTGGCCGATCCCCCCGCCCCGGTCGACCGCAAGACAGAGCTGCGCATCGGGCTGCTGGCGGCCCGGGCCGCCCGCCCGGAGGCCGAACGGGCGC
>JAOPWO010000246.1 GCA_025965635.1 Modestobacter sp.
GGGCCGACGGCTCGTCACCGGGGCGCTGGGCATCGCCGTCGATGGTAGGTGGGGCAGCTGTGCGCGGCCGGTGGCCGACCCCGCGCGCCGCTGTGGTCGAGGTCACCGACACCGGGCCCCCGGTACCCGAGCCCGGTGCGGGAGCCCGAAGGAGCCCGGGAGCGGTCCCCGGTCAGTTGGCGTGCAGGGCGGCGTTCAGCGCGCCCCAGTCACCGTCGCGCGGGATCGCCTCCAGGGCCCCGGTCACCGAGTTGCGGCGGAACAGCAGCCCGTCCCGGCCGGACAGCTCCGCGGCCTTGACCACCGAGCCGTCGGGCAGGGTCACCCGCGAGCCGGCGGTCACGTAGCAGCCGGCCTCGACGACGCAGCGGTCGCCGAGGGAGATGCCGATCCCGGCGTTGGCGCCCAGCAGGCAGCCGGCGCCGATCGAGATGACCTGCTTCCCGCCGCCGGACAGCGTGCCCATGATCGAGGCACCGCCGCCGATGTCGGAGTCCGGCCCGACGACGACGCCAGCGCTGATCCGGCCCTCCACCATCGAGGGCCCGAGCGTCCCGGCGTTGAAGTTGACGAAGCCCTCGTGCATCACGGTGGTGCCCTCGGCCAGGTGGGCGCCCAGGCGCACCCGGTCGGCGTCGGCGACCCGCACGCCGGAGGGGACGACGTAGTCGACCATCCGGGGGAACTTGTCGACGGAGAAGACGGTCACGTTGCCCAGCGCGGCCCGCATCCGGACGGCGGAGAACCCGGCGGCCTCCACCGGCCCGGCGCTGGTCCAGGCCACGTTGGTGAGCAGCCCGAAGACGCCGTCCATGCTGATCCCGTGCGGGCGCACCAGCCGGTGCGACAGCAGGTGCAGCCGCAGGTAGACGTCGTGGGCGTCGACCGGCGCGGCGGACAGGTCGGTGATCACGGTGCGGACGGCGACCACCTGGACGCCGCGGGTGTCGTCGGTGCGCACCAGCCCCCCGACGTCCGGACCCAGTTCGCCCTCGGCCTCCAGGATGCCGATCTGCCGGGTGCCGGTGGGCTGCCCCGCGGGGGCGCCGAGGTGGGGTGCGGGGTACCAGGTGTCCAGCACGGTGCCGGCTGTGGTGATCGTGGCGAAGCCGACGGCGGTCGCACCCGGGGCGGCGGAGGTGGGGGTCACGAGGCGTGAGGCTACCGAGGCGCCTCGTGCCACGATGGGCACATAGGCTCGGGAGTCGTGAGCGCCCCCGACGGTCCTGCTGCCGTGCTCGACCTGTCCGCCGACGTCCTGACGCTCACCCGCGCGCTCGTCGACGTCCCGTCGGTCTCGGGCGCCGAGGCGGCGCTGGCCGACGCGGTCGAGGCCGCCCTGCGGGAACTCGGCGGCCTGGAGGTGACCCGGGTCGGCGACACCGTGCTCGCCCGCACCAACCTCGACCTGTCCTCCCGCGTCGTGCTCGCCGGGCACCTGGACACCGTGCCGCTGGCCGGCAACCTGCCCAGCCGGGTCGACGAGGCCGCCGGCCTGCTGTACGGCTGCGGGACCAGCGACATGAAGGCCGGAGACGCGGTGATGCTGCGGCTGGCCGGACGCTTCGGCGTCCCCGGCGCGGCGCCGGCGCACGACCTCACCTTCGTCTTCTACGACAACGAGGAGGTCGAGGCCTCCCGCAACGGCCTCGGCAGGGTGGCCCGGGAACTGCGCGGCTGGCTGTACGGCGACCTGGCGATCCTGCTGGAGCCCACCGACGGCGTCGTCGAGGGCGGCTGCCAGGGCACGCTCCGGGTGGTGCTCGAGGTCCCCGGCCGCCGGGCGCACAGTGCCCGTTCCTGGCTCGGGGTCAACGCGGTGCACGGCGCCGCCGGCATCCTCGCCACGCTGGCCGGCTACCCGGCCCGCGAGGTGGAGATCGACGGCCTGCAGTACCGGGAGGGTCTCAACGCCGTCCGGATCGAGGGCGGGGTGGCCGGCAACGTCGTCCCCGACTCGTGCCGGGTCACGGTCAACTTCCGCTTCGCCCCCGACCGGGACGAGGACCAGGCGCTGGTGCACGTGCGTGAGGTGTTCGCCGACGCGATCGCCGCCGGCGTGACCCTGGAGGTCGTCGACTCCTCCGCCGGCGCGCTGCCCGGCCTGTCCGAGCCGGCGGCCGCCGCCTTCGTCGCGGCGGTGGGGCAGCCGGCGCGGGCGAAGCTGGGCTGGACCGACGTCGCCCGGTTCGCCGCCTTCGGCATCCCGGCGCTCAACTACGGGCCCGGTGACCCGCAGCTGGCGCACACCGTCGACGAGCACGTCCGGATCGACCGGCTGCAGCCGGCCGAGGACGCCCTCGTCGCCTACCTTTCCGACACCCGGGGGAGCACCACATGAGCGAGACAGACGAGAACCGGCGGCGCCGCCCGATCCGGCACCGTGGCCCGATCATGTTGCGCGGCGGCGAGCCCGACCCGCAGACGGCCGGTACGACGACCGACCAGCGGCTCCTCGACCGGCGCAACGGCAGCGACTGGGTGCACACCGACCCGTGGCGGGTGCTCCGGATCCAGGCCGAGTTCGTCGAGGGCTTCGGCCTGCTCGCCGAGCTCCCGCGCGCGGTCAGCGTGTTCGGCAGCGCCCGCACGAAGCGGGACTCGCCGTACTACGCGGCTGCCGAGGAGGTCGGCAGCGCCCTGGCGGAGGCCGGGTACGCGGTGATCACCGGTGGGGGGCCGGGG
The DNA here is from genome assembly GCA_025965635.1 of Modestobacter sp. Taxonomy (GTDB): domain Bacteria; phylum Actinomycetota; class Actinomycetes; order Mycobacteriales; family Geodermatophilaceae; genus Modestobacter. The sequence goes on from JAOPWO010000246.1 coordinate 2,686, forward strand.
GCCATGGAGGCGGCCAACAAGGGCGCCTGCAACGCCGGGGGGATGTCGGTCGGGCTGGGCATCGAGCTGCCGTTCGAGCAGGAGCTCAACGAGTGGGTCGACGTCGGCGTGCTGTTCCGCTACTTCTTCGTGCGCAAGACGATGTTCGTGAAGTACGCGCAGGCCTTCG
>JAOPWO010000374.1 GCA_025965635.1 Modestobacter sp.
CTGCCGGCCGGTGGCCTCGCGGCGCTCGGCCCGCCGCCGGCGGACCCCCGTGCCGGACCGGGCCAGCAGCTCCTCCACGGTCACGTACGGGGTCCCCGCGGCCGCGGTGGCCGGACCGTCGACCGGCTGCGGAAGGCGTCGCCCGGGGCCGGCTGCGGGGTCGCCGCCTGCCCCGTCCCATGTCGGCTCGTCCGCCACCGGTGTCGACATCCCATCGTCGCAGTGCTGCGGCGCCGTGCCCGGCACCCCCGTTGTCCGCCCGGCCGTGGGGGCCGGCGCCCGCGGAAGCGCTCAGGATACGGCGAGGCGGCGGCAGATCCGGTCGGGCGCGCGGGCCCGCGCGTCGCGCGCACGGCCCGTCCGGGCGGCGACCCCGGGCGCGCGCACGTAGCGTCCGACGGGTGAAGCTCCCGATCCTCGGCCCGTCCGACGTGTTCCGCGCCGCCGAGGGCCTCCGGTCCGGGGTCACCGAGGCACTGGCCCTGCTGCCCCGGGTGGCGGCCGCCGTCGGGGCGGTGGAACAGATCGTGGACCGGGTCGGCAGCCTGCTGGACCGGGTGGAGGCGGTGGCCGCCCGCGCCGAGGTCGCCGTCGCCGGGATCGACGTCACCCGGGCCAGGGCCGACGAGGCCATCGCCGGCGTCGCGGGCACCCGCGCCACGGCCGACGAGGCGATCGAGGGAGTGCGCCGGACCAACCGGGCCGCCGACGAGCTGCTCGCCGCCGTCGGCGGGACGGCCTCGTCCGCCGACAGCACGCTGGGCCGTGCCGAGGGGATGCTGCACACCGTCGGGCCGCTGCTGGAGGCCTACCGACCGGCCCTGATAAGCCTGGAGCCGGCGGTGACCGGGTTCGCCGGGCAACTGGATCCCGACGAGGTCCAGGCGTTGATCACCCTGGTGGACCGACTGCCACAACTGGTCATCCATCTCGACGAGGACGTCCTCCCCGTGCTGGTGACGTTGGGGAACGTCGCTCCCGAGCTGCACGACCTGTTGGACACCGTCCAGGACATGCGCCAGGTGGTGAAGGGGTTCCCGGGTTCGCGGCTGTTCCGTCGGCGCGGCGCCGAGGAGATCGCCACCGAGCAGGGCGAGGGCGAGGCGCAGGAGCAGGTGGACGAGCGGGCCGACGGGCGGGTCGAGGAGCAGGCAGCCGCCCAGGTGACCCACTGACCCACCTGGCCGGGGCTCCGGGAGAGTGCGGCGGTGCCGCCCGTGGAGGACGGCACCGCCGACCGGTTCAGGTCTCGGTCGGGTAGCCCAGCGCCCGGACCACGTCGCCGACCCGGGCGAAGATCTCGTCGGCGGGCAGCCGGGAGAGCTCGTCGACCACCGCGTCGGGAGCCCGGTGCTCGCGAGCCGCCTCGACCAGCTCGGCACCGGTGTTCGGGAAGTCCGCCCGGTCCAGCCAGCGCGCCAGCTCGGCCCGCGCGGCGACCGCGTCGGGGGACATCCCCCGCGGGACGCCGCCGGTCAGCGTGTCCGCCGGCGCGGAGTCGACGTCGGGCTCACCCTCGGCAACGGGCTCCGGCTCGCGCCACTCCTCGGCACGGGTGGACCGTCCGGAGCGGACCATGCCCTCGACCTCGTGCTTGAGCTCTTCGTCCTCCCGCGGACTGTGCTTGGTGCTCCGCGCGGACGAGCCCGCGAAGACGTCGTCGTTCTCGCTCATGTGTCCTCCTCCGTCCGGCCGGCGGCCGGTCTCGGTCGGTCCTTCTCGAAGGCGCCGGGCTCGTCGGTTGCAGACCTGCTGCCTGCCCGGCGACGCGCCGGCGCACACATGGCGCACGGCCGGGCGTCCCGCCACCGGGCGACTCACCCGATCGGGGGGACTCCGTCGTCCGGGTGGTGTCCCGCCCCGAATCGTCACGTAGCGTGCCTGATCGACGGGGTGTGCACGACGTCTCCGCTGACCAGGTACCCAGTTCCTGTGACAGCGAGTCACCTCTCCGTCCGCGATCGCCGACCCGGTCGGCCCCATTCCCCCGGGGCCGGCCGGGTCGGCCCGCCTAGGCTGACTGCTCGTGAACGCCCCCGCGGGTCTGCGCCCGGTCGATCTGTTGACCGTCTCCGCCATCACGACCGTGACCCCCGCCGTCCGCCGGGTCACCCTGACCGCGCCCGGCGACGTGGTCGCGGCGGCCGGCCCCACCCTGACCCTCCTGGTGCCGCGGATCGGCGACCGCGCCCCCGACTGGCCGCAGGTGGCCCGCGACGGGCGCATCGTCTGGCCGCAGGGCAGCCACGGGGTCAGCATGCGCCGCTACACCGCCCAGCGGCAGGACCCGACGGCCGGTGAACTGGACATCGACTTCGTGCTCCACGGGGACGGGCCCGCGGCCGCCTGGGCGACGGCGGCCCGGCCCGGCGACGTGCTGGGCGTGGCGAGTGCGGCACCGCTGGGTGACGCGCCCGCCGGCTGGCTGCTGCTGGTCGGGGACGAGACGGCGCTCCCGGCCATCGGGCGCATCCTCGGCGCCGCGGATCCGGGCACCGGCGGGCTGGTGCTGGCCGAGGTGGCCGGGCCGGAGGAGGAGCAGCCGCTGCCGGCACCGACCGGGGTCGAGGTGCGCTGGCTGCACAGGTCCGGCACCGAGCCGGGTCTCAGCACCCTGCTCGTGGACGCCGTAGCCGCACTGGAGCGCCCCGCCGGGGAGGACGTGTTCGCCTGGGTGGCCGCGGAATCCGCGACGGTCCGGGCGGTCCGGGCGGACCTGCGCGGACGCTGGGGCCTGCGGCGCACCCAGCACCACGCCATCGGATACTGGCGGCGGGGCCGGGCGATGTCCCCCGCCGACGGTGACGCCGACTGAGCGACATCCGGCGGTCCCCCAGGCTCCTCACAGGTAACGTTCAGTCCAGCCGCAGCCCGGCACCAGACCCTCGACGTATGACGTCGACCGCCGCGCAGGGTCCCTCGGGAGGGATCGTGTCCACAAGCAGCCGCACCGCGCAGACGCCGGAAGCCCGGCTGCTCGTGGTCGACGACGAGCCGAACATCCGCGAGCTGTTGTCGGCGAGCCTCCGCTACGCCGGTTTCGAGGTGGCCACCGCGTCCGACGGCCAGCAGGCGCTCGCGGTCGCGGCCGACTTCCGCCCCGACCTGCTGGTCCTCGACGTGATGATGCCCGGGCTGGACGGCTTCGGCGTGGTCCGCCGGCTCCGCCAGAACGGCACCCACACGCCGGTCCTCTTCCTCACCGCGCGCGACGCGTCCGAGGACAAGGTCACCGGGCTGACCCTGGGCGGCGACGACTACGTCACCAAGCCCTTCAGCCTCGACGAGGTGCTGGCGCGCATCCGCGCCGTCCTGCGGCGCAGCCAGGCCGCACAGCGGTCGAGCGAGGCACCGCGGCTGACCTTCGCCGACATCGAGTTGGACGAGGAGTCCCACGAGGTCCTCAAGGCGGGGAAACTGGTCAGCCTGTCCCCCACCGAGTTCAAGCTGCTGCGCTACCTGATGACCAACGCCGGCCGGGTGCTGTCCAAGGCGCAGATCCTCGACCACGTCTGGAACTACGACTTCAACGGCGAGGCCAACGTGGTGGAGTCCTACATCTCCTACCTGCGCCGCAAGATCGACACGACCGAGCCGCGCCTGCTCCACACGCTGCGCGGAGTCGGCTACTCCTTGCGGCTGCCCCGCGGGACGTGAACGAGCTCTCGCAGACCGCTCCGGTCGACACCGGCGTCCCGGCCGGCCGGCCGGGACGCCCCGACCGGCCGATCGCCGGACCCCAGGCGCCCGTCCCGCCGCCGCGCATGCCTCCCGGGCCTCCCGGGCCGCCCGCGGCCCGCCAGCACATGCCGCGGGTCCCGCTGCGGGTCACCCTGGTGGCGCTGCTCATGGCTCTGGTCACCGTGGCGCTGGCGGCGACCGGCTTCGTGGCCACCTCCTTGCTGCGCGGCTACCTGCTCGACCAGCAGGACGCCCAGCTGCGCGGCTTCGCGCAGGAGTTCGCGCCCGACCCGTACACCGCGACGCAGAACTGCGCGGCCCAGGGCTTCCCGTTCCGCGGTGGCTACGTCGCCTGCATCCCGACCTCGGGCGAGACGATCGCCTTCAAGAGTCCGCATACCGACCGGGCGTCCCTGCCCGACGTCTCCGTCATCACGCCGTCGACGATCCAGGACTACGACGACGCGCCGTTCACGCTGCCCGCCGCCGACGACAGCACGTCCTGGCGGCTGGTGGCCGAGCAGGTCAACAGCGGCCTGGTCGTGGTGGTGGGCGTCGACCTGGCCGACGACCACGACGTCCTGGCCCGGCTGGTGACCATCGAGGTCATCGTCGGGTTGGTCGTGCTGGTCGTGCTCGGAGTCGCCGGCTACCTGCTCGTGCGCAACAGCCTGCGGCCGCTGGTCGAGGTGGAACGCACCGCGCAGGCGATCGCGGCCGGTGACCTGTCGCGCCGCGTCCCCGCCGGGGACGAGCGGACCGAGGTGGGCCGGCTGTCCACCGCGCTCAACGGCATGCTCGGCCGGATCGAGAGCTCGTTCCGCGCCCAGCAGACCTCGGAGGAGCAGGCCCGCGCCTCGGAGGCCCGGATGCGCCGCTTCGTCGCCGACGCCAGCCACGAGCTCCGGACGCCGCTGACCTCCATCCGGGGGTTCGCCGAGCTGCACCGGCAGGGGGCGGTGTCCAGCCCGGAGGACATCCGCCGGCTCATGCAGCGGATCGAGTCCGAGGCCACCCGGATGGGCCTCCTCGTGGAGGACCTGCTGCAGCTGGCCCGGCTGGACCAGCAGCGCCCGCTGTCCCTGGTGCCGGTGGACCTGGCCCAGCTGGCCGGGGACGCCGTGCTCGACGCCCGCGCCGTCCAGCCCGAGCGGCCGATCGCGCTGCACCTGGACACCTCGCTCACCGACGTCCCGGTCGTGATCGGCGACGAGGCCCGGCTGCGTCAGGTCCTCGGCAACCTGGTCACCAACGCCCTGACCCACACGCCGGTCACCGCGCGGGTCACCATCCGGTTGTCCGAGGACCAGGCCGCCCCCGGCACCGTCGTCGTCTCGGTCACCGACCAGGGCCCCGGACTCGCCCCGGCCGACGCGCAGCGGGTGTTCGAGCGGTTCTACCGGGCCGACACCTCCCGCACCCGGGCGGCCGGCGGCTCGGGGCTCGGTCTGTCGATCGTCGCCTCGCTGGTCGCCGCCCACGGCGGACGGGTGGAGGTCACCACCGCCCCCGGGGAGGGAGCGACCTTCGCCGTCCGGTTGCCCCGTTCGGGACCGCCCACCCCTCCCGAGCAACCACCCGCCTGACCACCGCCCGGTCCCGGGCTGTTCCAATCCGGAGGTGGACACCCCCGGGACCCTGGACGCCGACCGCGGTGAGCTGCTTGCCGCCGTCACCGACCTGGGCAGCGCCCTGCGCGAGCTGGTCGACGCCGCGGTGACCACCACGGTGGACGCGGCGTCGCTGCGCGCGGCCGCCACCGCCGCACGGGAGGTCACCGCCGGGCTCGCCACCCGGCGCCGTGCACGCCATGAACTGCCCGCGCTCGACGACCCGATCCGCTTCTTCCGGGTCTACAACCCGGTATCGGGCGTGGGCAGCCCGCTGGCCCCACCGCTGGCCATCCGGGCCGACGACCAGGGGGTGTGGGCCGAGGTCACCCTGGGACTGGCCTACGAGGGGCCGCCGACCTACGTGCACGGGGGCGTGAGCGCCCTGCTCATGGACCAGCTGCTGGGTGCGGCCACCATCGCGGTGGGCCTGTGGGGCATGACCGTGCGCCTGGAGCTGGACTACCTGGGGCCGGTGCCGCTGGGCACGCCGCTCGTGCTGCGCGCCCGGGTGATCGAGGACGCCGGCCGCAAGAGCGTGGTCACCGGGACGATCGCGGTCGCCGGCGACCCCGGTCGGGCCCTGGTCAGCGCCCGCGGGGTGTTCGTCGCCCCCCGGCCCGAACGCAGCCAGGCGTACTTCGGGGCCGTCACCGACGCCGCGGGCCGGCACGCCCCGCCCGGACGCCCCACCGACGCCACGGCGGTGGCTCCCCGGGAGGTGTGACCGACCGGGCTCCCCGAGTCGGTCACCGATGGCGGACACTGGTACAGGAATCCGCATCACCATGATCGGGTTGCCGCTCCAGACACGCCGTCCATCCGGTCGGCACCTGCCTGCCCGCGACCTCCGGGAGCTCACCGCGTGACCACCCCCGACTACCGGCTGACCCAGCTGCAGACGCTGGAGGCCGAGTCCCTCCACGTGCTGCGCGAGGTCGCCGCCGAGTGCGAGCGGCCCGTGCTGCTGTTCTCCGGCGGCAAGGACTCGATCGTCATGCTGGAACTGGCCCGCAAGGCCTTCGCCCCGGCCCGGATCCCCTTCCCGGTGATGCACGTCGACACCGGCCTGAACTTCCCCGAGGTGCTGGAGTTCCGCGACAAGCGGGTCGCCGAGCTCGGCGTCGAGCTGGTGGTCGCCTCCGTCCCCGACGCGATCGCCGCCGGCACGGTCAAGCAGGAGCCCAACGGCTCCCGCAACCGGATCCAGACCCCGGTGCTGCTCGACGCCGTCGAGCAGCACGGGTTCACCGCCCTGTTCGGCGGCGCCCGGCGCGACGAGGACAAGGCCCGGGCCAAGGAGCGGATGTTCTCCTTCCGCGACGACTTCGGCCAGTGGGACCCGAAGAACCAGCGCCCCGAGTTGTGGGACCTCTACAACGGCCGGATCCACCAGGGCGAGACGATCCGGGTGTTCCCGCTGTCCAACTGGACCGAGCTGGACATCTGGGGCTACATCGCCCAGGAGGAGATCGCCATCCCGCCGCTGTACCTCGCCCGCGAACGCGACGTGGTCGACCGGCAGGGGATGCTCTACGCGGTCAACGAGTTCATCACCCCGCGCGAGGGCGAGCCGGTGCTGCACGAGAGCGTCCGGTACCGCACGGTCGGCGACGCCAACCTGACCGCCGCCGTCCGCTCCACAGCGACGACCGTCGAGGAGGTCATCGCCGAGATCGCGGTGACCCGGCTGACCGAACGCGGGGCCACCCGCGGCGACGACAAGGTCAGCGACGCCGCCATGGAGGACCGCAAGAAGGAGGGGTACTTCTGATGCCCGGCCCGACCCCGCCCCCGACCGCCGCGGGCCCCCCGATCGACGTCCACTCCGCCACCGCCGAGGCCGCCGCGGAGATCGCGAACGCCCGCAAGGACATCCTGCGCATCGCCACCGCCGGCTCCGTCGACGACGGCAAGAGCACGCTGATCGGCCGCTTGCTCTACGACAGCAAGGCTGTCTTCGAGGACCAGTACGAGGCCATCGAGCGCGCCAGCCGTGGCGACTTCGTCGACCTCGCCCTGCTGACCGACGGCCTCCGTGCCGAGCGGGAGCAGGGCATCACCATCGACGTCGCCTACCGGTACTTCACCACCCCCCGGCGCACGTTCATCCTCGCCGACACCCCCGGCCACGTGCAGTACACCCGCAACATGGTCACCGGCGCCTCGACCGCCGACCTGGCGATCGTGCTGGTCGACGCTCGCAAGGGGATGCTCGAGCAGAGCCGCCGGCACGCCTTCCTGGCGTCGCTGCTGCGGGTTCCGCACCTGGTCGTCGCGGTCAACAAGATGGACCTCGTCGACTGGTCCGAGGACGTGTACGAGGCCATCCGCGACGAGTTCACCTCCTTCGCCGCCAAGCTCGACATCTCCGACCTCACCGTCATCCCGATCTCTGCGCTGGCCGGCGACAACGTCGTCACCCGCTCGACCAACATGGCCTGGTACGAGGGCGCGTCCCTGCTCCACCACCTGGAGCACGTGCACGTCGCCAGTGACCGGAACCTGGTCGACACCCGCTTCCCGGTCCAGTACGTCATCCGCCCGCAGACCGACGCCCACCACGACTACCGGGGCTACGCCGGCCGGGTCGCCGGCGGCGTCTTCCGTCCCGGTGACGAGGTCCGGGTCCTGCCCAGCGGCCTCACCACAACGATCGAGGCCATCGACGGGCCCGACGGGCCGGTCGCCGAGGCCTTCCCACCGATGTCGGTCACCGTGCGGCTGACCGACGACCTCGACGTGTCCCGCGGCGACATGATCTGCCGGCCGCACAACGTCCCGGAGGTCACCCAGGACGTCGACGCGCTGGTCTGCTGGATGAGCGACGAACCGCTCCGCCCGCGGCAGCGGCTGGCGGTCAAGCACACCACCCGCTCGGTGCGCGCCGTGGTCAAGGAGCTCCAGTACCGGCTGGACGTGAACACGCTGCACCGGCAGACCGAGGCCGACGGTGGCCTCGAGCTGGGCCTCAACGACATCGGCCGGGTGCGGCTGCGCACCACCCAGCCGCTGTTCATCGATCCCTACTTCCGCAACCGGGTGACCGGCCGCTTCATCCTCATCGACGAGGCCACCAACGCGACGGTCGGCGCCGGGATGCTGATCCCCGCGCGCTGACGCAGACGACGACGCCCCCCTCCCGCGCTGGCGGAGCCCAGGGGTCGTCGCCGTCCCGCTGGTCGGTGAGACGGTTGCAGTGGAGCACGCAGCCGCTGGGCTGGGGTCTCCCGGTCCGGCGTCTTGCGTGGTGGGCCGTTGGGCCGCTGGACGACGTGTTCGGGGTCCGAGCTCGGCCGCCGAGACCGTGACACTGCCGGTGCGGTCCGCCGAGGCCGAGAACCTCCACCTCCACCCGGCCGACGGCTCCGGTTGACCCGTCCTGGCACGGCACGGTCGCTGCAACCCCCGAGGACATCGGGTGTTGCAGCGACCGTCAGGACCCACCGCTGCGGGAGGGTGCCCCGCCGTCGGTCCTCCCGTCGCTACGCCGCGGCGGCCTTCTCCAGCGCCCGGCGGGTGAGCAGCCGGGCGAGGTGCCGGCGGTACTCCTGGTCGGCGTGCATGTCCGCCGTCGGCGAGGTGCCCTGGTCGGCGAGCGCGGCGGCGTCGGCGATCGACGCCCCGCCCGCCAGCGCCTCTTCGGTCGCGCTGGCCCGCAGCACCGAGCCGCCCATGTTGGCCAGCGCCACCCGGCCCTGCACCGCGGCGGCGGCCACGATCGGCCAGTCGTTCTCCCGGCGGGTGAACTTCTCGTAGCCCCAGCCGGCCGTGCCGGTCCGCGGCACCCGCAGCTCCACGACCAGTTCGTCCGGAGACATCGCGGTCTCGAAGAAGCCGGTCCAGAACTCGGTGACCGGCACCTCCCGGCGACCACCCGGCCCCTGCAGGACGACGGTCCCGCCGAGGGCCAGCAGCGCGGTGGGCAGGTCCGATGCCGGGTCGCTGTGCGCGACCGTGCCACCCAGCGTGCCGCGGTGGCGCACCTGGGGGTCACCGACCCGGCCGGCTGTGTGCGGCAGCAGCGGCACCTCGGTGCGCGCCACCTCCGACCGCTCCAGCTCGAAGTGCCGCGTGCCCGCGCCGATGGCGACCTCGTCACCCTCGACCCGCACGTAGGACAGGTCACGGATGCCGCTGATGTCGATCAGGACCGACGGCACGGCCAGTCGCAACTTCATGATCGGCAGCAGCGAGTGCCCACCGGCCAGCAGCTTCGCGTCCTCACCGTGCTCGGTGAGCGCCGCAACGGCCTCGTCGACCGACCGCACCTTCACGTAGTCGAACTGCGAAGGGATCACTTGCCCATCGCCGACCTCCCGAGCTCGGTCACGCCTGCACCTCCTGCGCCTGCGGCACCTGGCCGGCAGACGGGCCGGACGTCGCGGCGGCCCGCACCGCGCGCACGATGTTGTGGTAACCGGTGCACCGGCAGAGGTTGCCCTCCAGGCCCTCCCGGACCTCCCGATCGCTCGGGTCCGGGTTGTCGGCCAGCACGCCGATCGCGGCCATCACCATGCCCGGGGTGCAGAACCCGCACTGCAGGCCGTGCTCGGCGCGGAACGCGGCCTGCATCGGGTGCATCTCCCCGTCCGGGCCGGACAGCCCCTCCAGCGTGGTGACCTGCGAGCCGTCGGTCTGCGCGGCGAGCACCGTGCAGCTCTTCACGCTCAGCCCGTCGACGACGACGGTGCAGGCCCCGCACGAGGTCGAGTCGCAGCCGATGTTGGTGGCGGTCAGCCCGCAGGTCTCGCGCAGGTAGTGCGCCAGCAGCAGCCGGGGCTCCACCTCGTCGGTGCGCTGCTGTCCGTTGACGGTGATCGAGACCTGCATCAGTTGCCTCCCTGGCCCGCGGCCTGACCGGCCTGCTGGATCGCCCGCCACACCCGCATGGGTGTGGTGGGCATGTCGATGTGCCGGACGCCGAGGTGGGCGACCGCGTCGATGACGGCGTTCTGCGTGGCCGGCGTGGCCCCGATGGTGCCCGCCTCACCGATCCCCTTGGCGCCCAGCGGGTTCATCGGCGTCGGGGTGGCCATCTCGACGAGCTCGAAGCTGGGCAGTTCGGTGGCCGAGATGAACGGGTAGTCGGCCAGCGTCGAGGTGGTCGGGTTGCCGTCCTCGTCGTAGAGCACCTCCTCCAGCAGCGCCTGGGCCACGCCCTGGGCGAACCCGCCGTGCCGCTGCCCGTCGGCCAGCAGGGGGTTGAGGATCGTGCCGGCGTCGTCGACGGCGACCAGCCGGGTCACCTCGGCCTTCCCCGACTCGACGTCCACCTCGACGACCACGATGTGCGCCCCGAAGGGGAACGTCGGGGCGTTGGCGCTGAAGGTGGTCTGCACGAGGAGCTGCTCGTCGGTGGCCAGCTCGGCGAAGGTGATGCTCACGCCGGGGGTGCCGCGCACCGCCAGCCCGGCCAGCGCCACGTCGACGACGAGGTCCTCCGGGTTGGCCTCCAGCTTCTCCGCGGCCCTCTTCTTGGCCAGCTCGACCAGTTCCCCGGCCGCCTGGTGCACCGCGGCGCCACCCTGCTGGAGGCTGCGCGAGCCCATCGTGCCGCCGCCCTTGGGCACCAGGTCGGTGTCACCGTGCAGCACGGTGATCTTCTCCAGCGGGATTCCCAGTTGGTCGCTGGCGATCATGGCCCAGGAGGTGGCGTGCCCCTGCCCGTGCGGGGAGGTGCCGGTGAGGATCGTCGCCGTCCCGTCGGGGTGGACCTCGACGGTGGCGTCCTCGCTCGGCGCGCCGGCCTCGCCGCCGGCCCCGGTGATCTCCACGTAGACCGACATCCCGATGCCCAGCTGCCGCGGTTCGCCGGCCTCCCGGCGGCGGGCCTGCTCGGCGCGCAGCTCGGCGTAGCCGGCCGCCTCCAGCACCTTGTCCAGCGCGGTGACGTAGTCCCCGGTGTCGTAGGTCGCCCCCATCGGCGTGGTGTGCGGCGAGTCGAACGGCGGGATCAGGTTGATCCGGCGGACCTCGGCCGGGTCCATGCCGATCTCGGCGGCGAACAGGTCGACCGCCCGCTCGATGGAGAGGGTCGCCTCCGGCCGCCCGGCGCCGCGGTAGGCGGCGATGGAGGTGGTGTTGGTGGCCAGGGCGCGTGCGTGGGCGTGCACCTTCGGGATGGCGTAGACGCCGGAGGCCATCAGCATCGTGAGCGTCGGGAGCACCACCGCGAAGCGCGGGTAGGCACCGGCGTCCTGATCGACCACGACGCTGTATGCCTCGATCGTCCCGTCCCGGCGTCCGCCGATGGTGACGACATGGTCCTGTCCGCGGCCGTGGACCATCCCGACCAGGTTCTCCGAGCGGCTCTCCGACCAGCGCACCGGCCGGCCGACGATCTTGGACGCTTGGGCGATGAGCGCGAACTCCGGGTCGGCGCCGATCTTGGCGCCGAAACCCCCGCCGACGTCGGGGGTGATCAGGTGCACCCGGCTGATGTCGAGGCCGAGCCAGGAGGCGATCTCCATCTGGGCCATCTGCGCGCCCTGGTTGGAGCACCAGATGGTCACCCGGCCGTCCTCGCCCCAGGTGGCCGCGGCGGCCCGGGTCTCGAGCGGCACGGGGGCGACCCGCTGGTTGATGACCGGGCGGCTCACCACCACCTCGCAGTCGGCGAAGAAGTCCTCCGGCGCAGGCTCACCGAAGGCGGCGAACACGTTGGTGCCCACCTCCGGGTAGAGCAGCACCTCGTCGGCGGCCGCGGCCGCCGTGCCAACCACCGCGGGCAGCGGGTCGATGTCGACCACGACCAACTCCGCGGCGTCCTCACCCTGGTAGCGCCCCTCGGTGAGCACCAGGGCGACCGGGTCGCCGACGAACCGGACCACGTCCTTCGCCAGCCAGTCGCGGGTGAAGCCCGGGTCGACGAACGGGAACCCGGGCGGCACCGGCTTCAGGTCGGCGAGGTCCTCGGCGGTGATCACGGCGACCACGCCGGGCGCCTCCCGCGCCGCCGAGGCGTCCACCGACAGGACCCGGCCGTGCGCGACGGTGGAGCGCACGAACGTCGCGTGCAGAGCCCCGGTGAGCCGCTCGTCGGTCAGGTCGTCGGTGTAGACCGCGCCCCTTGTGAGGAACAGTGGGTCCTCCGTGCGGACCACCCGGGTACCGAGGATGCTCATGCGACCTGCCCTCCGTCGTCGACAACGTCGCCCACTCAACCAGATCGTGTGACCACTCCCACAACCCCTCCCGCCGGGCGGAAACGCGGACCCGCTCCTCCGGGTCAGCGCAGCCGGACGGGGAGCCGGGCGAAGCCGCGCAGCGTCTGCAGGTCCCGCCGTTCCGGGGTCCCGGCGACGCGCAGCCCGGGGAAGCGCTCGGCGAGTGCACGCAGGGCTCCGACGGCCTCCAGCCGGGCGAGACCGGCACCCAGGCAGTAGTGGATGCCGGCGGAGAACGCCAGGTGGTCCCGGGCGTTGGCCCGGGTGGCGTCGAAGCGGTCCGGGTCGGCGAACAGGGCCGGGTCGCGGTTCGCCGCGCCCAGCAGCAGGGTGACCCGGGCACCGGCCGGGAGAGCGCGGCCGGCCACCGTGGTGCCGGTGCGCACCGTCCGGCCGGTGAGCTGGACCGGGCTGTCGTGGCGCAGCACCTCCTCGACGGCGCGGTCCCAGCCGGACGGGTCGCGGACCAGTCCGTCCCGCTGGTCGGGGTGCGCGTCCAGCGCGACGACGGCGTTGCCGAGCAGGTTGACCGTCGTCTCGAAGCCGGCGCCCAGGAGCAGCATCACGACGGCGTGCAGCTCCTGGTCCGTGAGCGGGTCGTCGGTCCGGCCGACCAGTTGGCTGACCAGGTCGTCCCCGGGGTCGCGGCGCAGCCTGTCGACGTGCCCGGCCAGGAAGCGGTGCATCTCGCGCAGCGACGCCGCGGCCTCGGCGTAGCGCCGCCACGGCAGCCCCGGGTCGAGGCTCACGGCCGCCGCCTCGCCCCAGCGCAGGAAGTCCTCGCGCCGGTCGGTCGGCACGCCGAGCAGGTCCGCGATGACGAGCACCGGCAGCGGCGCGGCGTACCCGGCCACCAGGTCGACCGGACCGCTGTGGTCGAGCCGGTCGAGCAGCGACCCGGCGATCGCCTCGATGGCCGGCTCGAACCGGGCGGTCGCCCGCGGGGTGAAGGCGCGGCTGACCAGCCGCCGGTAGCGGGTGTGGTCCGGCGGGTCGACGACGAGCATGGACGGCGGTTCGGTCACGCCGGACGCGGCCGGGTCGTCGGTCGCCCGGAGCACCCACCGGACCCAGCGGGGCGCGGTCGAGCGGTCCCAGCCGACGCCGAACGCCTCGGACCGCAGCACCTCGGTGGCGACCGCGTGGGATGCGGTGACCAGCCCGAGGCTGCTGTCGGACAGCGGTCCGCGGGCGCGGATCTGCTCGTACAGCGGGTGGGGGTCCTCCCGGCAACCGGGGTCGCGCAGCAGCCGGGCCAGGAGGTCGCCCTCCCGGGCGGCCCGGTCGAGGTAGCGGGCCGGGAGCCCCTGGGTGACCGCCCAGCGCACCGCCGTGCGCGGTGACCGGTCCACCGGTGTGGTCGTCATGCCGCTCCCGGACAGCGGGGCCTGCGCGACCGACCGGCCGCGGGCCGGCCGGTCGCGGGCGGACTACTGCTTCGGCGCCCGGGACGGGTCGCCGTCCCAGTCCTTGCCGGCCTCGCCGGCGTGCTCCGACGCGCTGTCGGTCGAGCCGGCGACAGCCTCGACCATCGCCCCGTCGGTCAGCTTCTCGCCCGCTGCGGTGACGTTGCCCCTCGGCTCGTCCTTGCTGGGCAGACTGTCGTTGGCCTCGGTCATCGCGTCGACTCCTTCGTCTGGCGTTCTCGGTCTCCCGCCCCGTCCCCGCGCGGGGCCGGCGCCAAACCAGTCGGGGCTGCTCCCGGTGCAGCGGCGGGCACGAGGTCCAGCCAGACCCGCTTGCCGCCGTGGTGCTCCTCCACCCCCCACCGGGTGGCGATCGCGGCGATCATCGCCAACCCGCGCCCGCGCGGCCGCACGCCGGAGAGCTCCTGCACGACCGGCCGCACCGCGGACCCGTCGACGACACCGATCCGCAGCCAGTCGTCGGCCAGGTCCACCTCCAGGATGAGCGCCTGCTCGCCGCCGACGTGGTCGACGACGTTGGCCACCAGCTCGGTGGCCAGCAGCTCGGCGTCCTCGCGGTCCTGCGGGGCGCCCCACACGCTGAGCAGCTCACGCAGCATGCGGCGGGCGGCGACCACGCTCCGCGGGGTGGCCGGCAGGTGGATGCGCGCGCTCACGGTCGACATGACTGTTCGTCCTCCTGCCTGCCGGGCCCGGATCCGGGTCTCCCTCCCCCCATCGGCTGTCCGGGTCGCATCCCGTACCGCCGCTCCCTTCCGGGCAGTCAGGCCGAGACCTGGTCCAGCACGCCGTCGATGGCCTTGTAGACCCGCTGCTCGGACACCGGCCGGGCGGTGCCGATGCCCTGCGCGAAGAGCCCGACCCGGAGCTCCTCGAGCATCCAGCGCACCCGGGCCACCGGGTCGTCGGGCGCACCGGTCGACGGCACCCGGGCCCGCAGCTGCTCGTACTCGGCGGTGACGGCGGACACCTGGGCCATCCACAGCGCATCCCGGGCCGCGTTGGCCGGCAGCTTCTCCAGCCGGTGCTGCATGGCCTTGAGGTACCGGACGACGTCAGGCAGCCGACGCCGTCCGGCGTCGGCGACGAAGCCCTTGTGCAGCAGTCCGCCCATCTGCCGGCGCAGGTCCGCGATGGCGTCCTCGGGCACCCGCCGGCCGGGGGCCGCCCCGATCGCCACGGCCACCTCCCGGGCCTCGGTCAGCACCGCCTCGACCCGGTGCACCACGTCGGTGGTGAGCGGCAGCAACTGCCCGCGCGCGGTCTGCGCCAGCGCGGCGAACGCCGCCTCGTCCCCGGGCGGGCCGCCGGCCTCGGCGATCAGCTCGGTCGCGGCCGCGTCGACGCAGTCGGCGACCAGGTCGGGGATCTCGCCGTCCGGGTTGAACTGCAGCGCCAGCCGGGACCGGGGGCCCAGCGACCTGACCACCTGCCGGGCCGGCGAGCCGGCGGTGAGCACCAGCAGCCGGCGCACCCCGCGCCACGTCAGCCGGGTGGCCTCGACCTGGGTCGGCACCACCCGGACGCCGACAGTGCTGCCCTCGTCGACCAGCGCCGGGTAGGCGGTGACCTCGTGCCCGCCCCGGCGCACCTGCACCGTGCGGGGCAGCTCCCCGAACGTCCAGCCGGTCAGCCCTGTGCGCTCGATGTCCGAGGCCGCGTGGGCCAGGCTGGCCCGGCTCTGCGGCGCCACCTGGGTGCGCAGCGCCGCGAGGTCCTTGCCGGTGGCCAGCAGCCGCTGCCGGTCGTCGAGCACCCGGAAGGTGGCTCGCAGGTGGTCGGGCACCTGCTCGGGGTGCCAGGCGTCGGGCGGCACGGTCACCGCGGTGGCCCGGCGCAGCTCGCGCTCCAACGCGGGCAGCAGCGGCTCGGCCGGATCGATGTGCGGCAGCACCTCGCGCACCCGGTCCGGGATCGGCACCAGTCCGCGACGCAGCTGCTTGGGCAGCGAGCGCAGCAGCTCGGTGACCAGCTCCGCACGCTGGCCGGGCACGGTGAACGCCAGCGACTCGCCGGACGTCGCGGCCAGGGTGTCCAGCACACCGAGCGGGACGTCCACGGTGACGCCGTCCTCGGCGGCACCGGGGGCGAACGCATAGCTCAGCGGCAGCGTCAGCCCCTGGCTCAGCCGCACCTCGTCCGGATAGTCCTCGACCCTGACCTGGCCGGCCACCGCGGTGTTGGTCAGCAGTTCGGGGGTGAAGGTGAGCAGGTCGGGGGTCTCCCGGCGGGCGGCCTTCCACCAGCGGTCGAAGTGCCGCACCGAGACGACGTCGGCCGGCACACGGGCGTCGTAGAGCTCGAACACCGTCTCGTCGTCCACCCGGATGTCCCGGCGGCGGGCGCGCTCCTCGAGGTCGGCGACCTGCTGCAGGGCGCGGGCGTTGTCGGCGACGAACCGGTGGTGCGTCGTCCACTCGCCCTGCACGAGCGCGTGCCGGATGAACAGCTCCCGGGAGACGACCGGGTCGATCGAGCCGTACTGCACCTTCCGGCCCACGACCAGCGGCAGGCCGTAGAGCGTGACCCGCTCGGTGGCCACGACGCTGCCCCGCTTGGCGTCCCAGCGGGGCTCGCTGTACTGGCGCTTC
>JAOPWO010000280.1 GCA_025965635.1 Modestobacter sp.
GCCCGGGGTGAGGTCCTCGCCCGCCGCCACGGCGGCGCCCGGCCCGACCAGCAGGGCGACCGCGAGGCCCACCACGCCGGTCCGCCGGCTCCTCGTCCAGCTCATGTGCCCCGACATGCTGGCCTCCCCGTCGACGCCGGGCCGCGCTCCCGCACCGCCGGTGGGGGCAGCGGACACCCGTCGCGGTGACGGTGGCAATGCGCTGGGGTGAGACATCGGATGGTCGTGACTCTGCGCAGCTGGGCAATGGCGCAACGGCCGGCCCGGTCCGGCTCAGCGGGAGGCGCCCGCCAGCGCGCCCACCGCGGTGGTGGCGGTCAGCTGCGCGCCGGTCCCCGCCGGCGCCTGGAACAGCACCTCCTGGCGGACGACACCGGCGTCCGGGAGCAGCAGGTCGACCAGGCACGCCTCGGTGGCCGCGTCGATGCCGGCGGAGTTGCCGCCGTGGGCGGCGCGCCCGTCACCCTCCATGGCCAGCAGCCGGCGTCGGCGCCGGCGGGTCGAGACCTCCCCGTGAGCGGGCTGCGCCTGCCGCGTCAGCGCGGACCGCAACGGACACCGGGGCGGGAACGCCGCAACGGCCAGAGCGGGAAGTCCGGCCGGGCGTCGCCCCAGCGGGGAGCAGCCCGGTCACGGGGCGAGCACAGCGGGTACAGCAGGCGGCCGTGCCCCGACTGAGCCACGCTGGCGGCCATGCCGCCCGCCTCCGCCCTCCCGACCCCCGGCACGGGCCTGCCGAGCCGGGAGGCCGAGGACCGGCGCCGGCGCGGCCTGGCCAACGTGGCCGGGACCAGCTCGTCGCGGAGCGTGACCCGGATCCTGCGCACGAACGTCTTCTCCTTCTACAACATCATCCTCTTCGCGATCGGCGCGGCCCTGCTGGCGCTGGGTCGCTGGAACGACGCGTTCATCAGCGTCGGCCTCGGGTTGCTGAACGCGGCGATCAGCGCGGCCCAGGAGATCCGGGCCAAGCGGCAGCTGGACCGGCTCCAGCTGCTGGACCGCGCCCCGGTGCACGTCGTCCGGGACGGCGCGGAGCTGCCGGTCCTCCCCGGGGCGGTCGTGCTGGGCGACGTCGTGCACCTGCGGCCCGGCGACCAGGTCGTCGTCGACGGGCCGCTGCTGGACGGCGGCCGCATCGAGGTGGACGAGTCGCTGCTCACCGGCGAGGCCGAGCCGCTGCCCAAGCAGCCGGGCGAGGACCTGCTGTCGGGCAGCTCGGTCGTCTCCGGGGACGGTCACCAGCTGGCCCGGGCCGTCGGCGCCGCCAGCCACGCCAACAAGCTGACCGCGGACGCGCGCCGCGAGTCGACCGATGTCACCCCGCTGCAGCGGCGGATCCGGTTCGTGATCCGGCTGGTCATGGTGCTGGTCGCCCTGATGAGCGTCACGATCCTGCTGCAGGCCGCGCTGGAGGGGTTCACGCTGGTCCGGACCGTGCAGACCACCGCCGTGCTGAGCGGTCTGGTGCCCTACGGCCTGTTCTTCCTGGTGGCGGTCGCCTACACCGTCGGTGCGGTGCAGAGCGCCGGTCGCGGCGCCCTCGTGCAGCGGGTCAACGCCGTCGAGTCCGTGAGCAACGTCGACGTGGTCTGCACCGACAAGACCGGCACCCTCACCACCGGGCGGCTCACCCTCACCGACGTCCGGGTCGCCGGCGGGCACGACCCCGACGAGGTCCGCTGGTGCCTCGGCTCGGTCGTGCGCAGCGCCGGTTCCCCGAACCTGACCAGCACCGCCCTCGCCGGGGCCCTCCGCGGGGAGAGGTGGCCGGTGCTCGACGAGGTGCCGTTCACCTCCACGCTGCGGTGGAGCGGACTGCGCACCGCGGAAGGGACGTGGGCGCTCGGCGCCCCCGAGGTGCTGGCGCCCCGGCTGACCGGCCCGTCCGTCGCCGCCGACGACGACGTCCGCGCGCTGACCGACCGCGGTCTGCGGGTGCTGGCCTTCGCCCGCGCGGTGCCGGCGGGCGCGCCGCTGCGGAACGCCGACGGCCGGCCCCGGCTGCCCGACCTCGAGCTCCTCGCGGTCGTCGCGCTGGCCGACGAGCTGCGTCCCGACGTCCGGGAGACCGTCGCCCGCTTCGGGCGGGACGGGGTCGACCTCAAAGTGCTGTCGGGGGACGACCCGCGGACGGTCGCGGCGGTCGCTCGACAGGCCGGCCTCGGCAGCGGGGACGGCGCCGTGCACGGGGCGGACCTGGACGGCCTGGGCGACGCCGAGTTCGACCAGCGGGTCGCCGCCGGCACGGTGTTCGGCCGGATCGCCCCGGAGCAGAAGGAACGCATCGTCGCCTCGCTGCGCCGGCAGGGCGGCTACGTCGCGATGATCGGCGACGGCGTGAACGACGCCCGGGCGCTCAAGCAGGCCCAGGTGGGAGTGGCGATGCGCAGCGGCAGCGCGGTGACCCGGGACGTCGCCGACATCGTGCTCACCGACGACTCGTTCGCGGCGCTGCTCCCCGCCCAGCAGGCCGGCCGGCGGATCGTCAACGGCATCGCCACCTCGATGCAGGTGTTCCTGGCCAGGGTGGCCACCCAGGGGCTGGTCATCCTGGCGGTGACCATGCTGGGGCTGGGCTTCCCCTACTCGCCGTCCCAGGTGGGGCTGACCCTGCTCACCGTCGGGGTGCCCACGCTCTTCCTCACCGCCTGGGCCCGCCCCACGGCACCGGACCCGGACCTGCTGGCGTCGCTGGGCCGCTTCGTCATCCCGGCGGCCGTGATCACCGCCGCCGGCGGCGTGGGCGTGTACGCCTTCCACTACACGACCCTCTTCGAGGGGTTCAGCACCTCGCAGGTGCCCCCCTTCGTCGTCGCGGACTTCGAGCGCTACACCGGGCTGACCGCCGGCGACGTCGGCTTCGCCGAGGCGGCGGCCACGATCGGCGCCCAGACCGCGTTGTCCACCTTCGTCTCCTATGCGGCCTTCCTGCTCATCCTGTTCCTCGGACCACCGCACCGGTTGCTCGCCTCGTGGACACGCCCCGACGGGGACCGGCGTCCCGCCGTGCTGGTGGCCGTGCTCGTCGCCGCGTTCTCGGGTGGCCTGTTCGTTCCCGCGTTCACCGACTACTTCGGCCTCACGCAGGCCGCGGACCCGGTCTTCTCCACGGTGGTGCCGGGGCTGGTCCTGTGGTTCGTCGCCCTCAGCGCGGTGTACCGCTTCCGGCTGCTCGACCGGCTGCTCGGCCTCGACGACCTGCCGCGGACCCGGCCGGCCGGCCGCTGAGCGGTCACCGGGTGCGCCGGGCAGCGTCTGCCCACCGCCGGAGCCGTCGGAGGTGCCGTTCACGTCGATCGCACCGTTGCCAGTGTCGGTCGGGACGTCCACCAGCACGGTGCCGCCGCTCATGGCCCGATGCTCAGCCTCCCGAGCGTCGACTGCGGGACGACCGGTCAGGTTCGGACCACCGGTCCCGGCGACCAGGTCGTCCAGCGCCCGGTGCGGCGGGTCCCGCCAGGCCATCGCGGTGCTCACCACGGGTGCCAGCAGGACAGGGCGCGCGTCGGACCGACGACCACCGGTTCGTCCACGCCGAGGACGAGACCCGCGCCACGGGCACCTGGGCCAGTGGCCAGGGCAGCAGCTCCACCCCGTTGCGGACCGGCACCCGGACGCGACCCGGCCGCACCCGGGCTCGACCGGGCGCGGCCGCCTCAGTAC
>JAOPWO010000292.1 GCA_025965635.1 Modestobacter sp.
CACGGATCGGCGGCCCACGCTCGCAGGCTCACCTGCGGGCGCAACTTGCCGTATCCGGAGGTACATCGTGCTGCGCCGAACCCGTCAGGACGTCCGGTGATCACGGACACGACCATGACCGCGCTGCTCTCAGACCTGTCCGGGCTGCAGCAGCGCCAGCGGGTCACCGCCGACAACATCGCCAACATCAACACGGTCAACGCCCCGGGCGAGGGCGCCTTCCAGCAGCGGATGATCGTGGCCGAGGCCGCCCGGTACGGCTCGGGCCAGGGCGGCGTGCGCGTCGCCGGCACCACGCTGGGCAGTGACGAGGGCCGGCTGGTCTACGAGCCCGAGCACGAGTTCGCCGACGCGAACGGCTACGTCCGCTACCCCGACATCGACCTCGGCGACCAGATGACCCAGCTGCTCATGGCGCAGCGGGGCTACCAGGCGAACCTGGCCACCATCGAGCGCGCCACCAACGCGTACCAGTCGGCACTCCAGCTCGGGAAGGGCTGACCTTGACCTCGGCGATCAGCGCCATCGGCATGGGGATCCCGATCCCCGGCTTCCCCGGCGCCACCGACGTCGCCGGCACGCCCGGCGTCGCCGGCACGCCCGGGGTGCCCTCGACGGCCCCGGTCGGCGGCAACGGTTTCGCCGACGTCCTCGCCGGGGCGGTCGACCGGCTCAACGGCGTGCAGGGCACCGCCAACTCGCTCGCCGCGCAGGCCGCCACCGGCACGCTGCAGGACGCGCACGACTACATGATCGCCAGCAGCGAGGCGAAGCTGGCGACCGAGACCGTCGTCTCGCTGAAGAACTCCGCCGTCGCGGCCTTCACCGAGATCATGAGGATGCCCCTCTGATGCCCGCCGCCCTGGCCGGCCCGTTGGGCCGGGTCAAGACCCTCCTGTCGACCATCAGCGTCGGGCAGAAGATCGTCATCGGCCTGCTGCTCGCCGGACTGGTGCTGGGCGGCTTCGTCTTCACCCGCTGGATCACCGCGTCGACGATGTCGCCGCTGTTCAGCAACCTCGCCAGCACCGACGCGTCGGCGATCGTCGAGGAGCTCAACGCCGAGGGCGTGGGCTACGAGCTCACCGACGGCGGCCAGACGATCATGGTGGCCCAGGAGCAGGTCTACGACCTGCGGTTGTCGATGAGCGGCAAGGGCCTGCCGGCCGGCGCCGAGACCGGGTACGCCCTGCTCGACCAGCAGGGCATCACCACCAGCGAGTTCCAGCAGCAGGTCTCCTACCAGCGGGCGCTGGAGGGCGAGCTCTCCAACACGCTGAAGGCGCTGGACGGCGTCCGGTCGGCCGTCGTGCACATCGCGCTGCCCCAGGACGAGGTGTTCGCCACCGACGAGGGCAAGCCCACCGCCTCGGTGCTGCTGGACCTCGCCCCCGGGACGAACCTCTCCGGTGAGCAGATCCAGGCCGTCACCCACCTGGTCTCCTCGAGCATCGAGAAGATGGACCCGGAGTCGGTCACCGTCGCCGACTCCACCGGCGCCGTCCTGTCCGCGGCCGGCGAGGGCGTGACCGCCGCCGCCGGTGACGCGCAGTCGCAGATGGAGCAGGAGTTCGAGGGCCGGCTGGCCGGCAACGCCCAGCAGATCCTCGACCGGGTGGTCGGCTCGGGCAACGCCGTGGTCAGCGTCCGCGCGGACCTGGACTTCTCCAAGCGGGACACCACCAGCGAGAGCTACAACTACGTGCCCGGCACCCCGGCGCTGTCGGAGTCGACCACCACCGAGGGCTACACCGGTGCCGGCGGCGCCGTCGGTGGCGTGCTCGGCGCGGAGAACCCGGCCACCGGCGCGGAGGGCGACGCCACGTACGACAAGGAGTCGACGACCTCGAACAACTCCGTCGGCAAGACCGTCGAGACCGTGGCCGGCGCCCCCGGCGCGATCACCCGGCTGACCGTCTCGGTGGTCATGAACGACGCCACCGCCGGCGCGCTGGACCAGGCCACCATCCAGGACCTGGTCGGCAACGCCATCGGGCTGGACGTCACCCGCGGCGACGCCATCACCGTCGCCAAGATGGCCTTCGACCAGACCGCGGCCGAGCAGGCCGCGGCCGACATCGCCGCGGCCGCCCAGGCCGAGGAGACCGCCCAGATGTGGTCGATGATCCGCACCGGCGGCATCGCGGCCGGGATCCTGCTGCTGGTCCTCCTCGTCTGGCTCCGGGCCCGCCGCGACCGCGGGGACGACTACGAGGAGCTCGAGGACGAGGACCTCGACCTCGACCGGATCCAGGTCGAGAGCTACCGGGACCCGGCCCTCGACGACGCGGACGCCCAGCGCGAGCTGGCCACGCGGGAGAAGGTCCGCGGCGAGATCTCCGAGATGGTCAGCGACCGTCCCGACGAGGTCGCCACCATGCTCCGCGGCTGGTTCGCGGAGTCCAGGTGATGGAGCGCGCAGCGGTTCATCACCCGGGCCGAAGGCACGTCCCCCTGAGCACGCCAGCGCGGCGTAGCCGCTCCTCTACCGCACCGGAGGTGTGACTGTGAGCATCGCCAGTGTCGAGCACCTGGTCGGGATCGCGGGGCCCCCGATCACCGCGCAGCTCCCGACCGTGGTCAGCCGCAAGGAGCTGCCCGGCCTCCGCAAGGCCGCCGTCTTCCTCGCCCAGCTCACCAAGGAGGAGGCCGGGGCGGTGCTCGCCCAGCTGCGCCCCTCGGAGGTGGAGAAGCTCACCACCGAGCTCATGCGCCTGCAGGGCGTGGGCGCCGAGGACGTGGACGACGTGCTCACCGAGTTCCACACCCTCATGCAGGCCCGGCGGTTCGTCGGCACCGGTGGCGTCGACTTCGCCCGCGAGGTGCTCGCTGCCGGTCTGGGCGAGGAGCGCGCCGAGGGGATCCTGTCCCGGCTCAACGTCGTCTACACCGAGCTGCCGTTCGCCTCGCTGCGCAACAGCGACGTCCGTCAGCTGGTCACCTTCCTCAAGGACGAGCACCCGCAGGTCATCGCCCTCGTGCTCGCCCACCTGCCGGCCGTTCAGTCGGCCGAGGTGCTCTCCAACTTCAACCCCGACCAGCAGGCCGACGTGGCCTACCGGATCGCCCTGATGGACCGCACCGCCCCGGAGATGGTGCGGATGGTGGAGGAGGAGCTGGGCCGCCGGATGGGCTCGCTGCTGGCCTACCAGGACATGGCGACCGTCGGCGGCGTGGAGACGCTGGTGGAGATCATCAACCGGTCCGCCCGGCCGACCGAGCGCTCAATCCTGGAGTGGCTGGAGAACAGCGACCCCGAGCTGGCCGAACGCATCCGGTCGCAGATGTTCGTCTTCGAGGACATCGTCACCATCGACGACCGGACGCTGCAGCTGGTGCTGCGCGACGTCGAGGCCAACGACCTGGCCACCGCGCTCAAGGGCGTCCGCCAGGACGTCCGGGACAAGGTGGTCCGCAACCTCTCCGAGCGGGCGGGCGAGAACCTGCTGGAGGAGATCGAGCTGCTCGGCCCGGTGCGTTCCCGCACGGTCGAGGAGGCGCAGGCCAAGGTCGTCGCCGTCATCCGCACCCTCGAGGAGCAGGGCGTGCTGACGATCTCGCGGGGAGGTGAGGATGACTTCGTCGCGTGAGACGGTGCTGCTGCGCGGGTCGTCGGCCGCGGCGGCCGAGCCCTGGCAGCGGGCGTACCGGCCGGCTCCACCGCCGCGCGCCGGTGAGCCGGTGGTGCCGACGGCCGTGCCGGTCGACGCCCCGGTC
>JAOPWO010000324.1 GCA_025965635.1 Modestobacter sp.
CGAGACGACGGCGATGGCCGTGGCCGCCCCCGACCGGGAGCTGGGCCGGCTGGCGTTCTGGGCCACCGGCGCGACCATCTACCTGGGCTGGAACGCCACCACGCTGGTCGGTGCCGTCGGCGCCTCCGCGCTGGGAGGCGCCGCCCAGGCCGCGCTGGACTCGGTCGTCCCGGCGGCCTTCCTCGCGCTGCTGTGGCCCCGGCTGCGCCGCACGGCTCCCGAGCCCGGCGTCCAGCGCCGGGTCGCCCTCGGTGGCGCGGTGGTCGCGCTGGTGCTGACGCCCGTCGTGCCGGCCGGGGTGCAGGTGGTGCTCGCGGTGGTGGCCGTCGCGCTGGCCGGCCGGCCGCGGCGGACGGAGGCGGTGGCATGAGCGACCAGGCGCTGTGGGTGGTCGTGCTCGCCGGCTCGGTGGGCTGCTACCTGCTCAAGCTGGCCGGGCTGTCGGTGCCCGCCGCCTGGGTGGAGCAACCGTGGGTGTCCCGGGTGGTCGACTTCGTCCCGGCCGCGCTGCTGGCGGCGCTGGTCGCGGTGCAGGCGGCCACCTCGGGCAGCGATCTCGCGCTGGACGGCCGGCTGGTGGGGCTGGCGGTCGCCGCGGTGGCGCTGGCCCTGCGCGCGCCGTTCATCGTCGTCCTGCTGCTGGCCGGCGCGGCCGGCGCGCTGGTGCACGTCGTCGCCGGCTGACCGCGGGCACCGTCGTCCCGCCGCCCTCGCTCCCGACGCCGAGGCTGCGGAGGAACGACAGCACCGACGTGGCGGAGCCCAGCTCCCGGCCGGGACGTCGTCCTGCGCGGCCAGCACCAGGTTCTGCACGAGCAGCGCGACGCCGACGCCCAGCACGACCATGCTGGCGTCGAGCAGGACGATCGAGGTCGCGGCGTCGATGCTGACCAGCAGACCGGACCACCCGGGGAGCAGGGAGGGACCGCAGGTCCACCTCCAGCACCGAGCTGGACCACCGCGACCGGCGTGTCCACCAGGTCACCGACGTGCGGTGTCGCCCCCGCGTTGTCGACCAGCCCGGTCACCGGGACCCGGCTGCTCATCCGCCGGCCGCGCGGACCTGTGCGGCGACCTGCTCGGCGTCGGCCGGGGATCGCCGGTGGTTGACCACGACGTCGTGCCCGGCGGCGGCCAGCCGCACCGCGGTCGCCGCGCCGATGCCCCGGCCCGGCCCCGGTGACGACGGTGACTGGGCCGGTCGGTGGTGCTCAGCCGGCGACCGGGTCGGGAGCGGCATCGCGGCGCTTCTTCCCGCCCTTCTTCCGGCGGTCGGCGGCGTCGTCGTCCGGGTCCTCGGGCACCAGCCGGTTCAGCTCGCTGCGGATGAAGTCCCGGGTGGCCAGCTCACCGAGCGCCACCCGCAGGGAGGCCAGCTCGCGGGCCAGGTACTCGGTGTCCGCGCGGGTCGCCGCCGCCCGGCTGCGGTCCTCCTCGGCCTGCACCCGGTCGCGGTCGGCCTGCCGGTTCTGCGCGAGCAGGATCAGCGGCGCGGCGTAGGCGGCCTGGGTGGAGAAGGCCAGGTTGAGCAGGATGAACGGGTAGGGGTCCCAGCGCAGCCGCACCGCGGCCACGTTGATCACGATCCAGATGATCACGATGAGCGTCTGGACGGCGAGGAACCGGCCGGTGCCGAGGAACCGGGCGATGCCCTCGGCGAACTTGCCCACCGCGTCGGGGTCCAGCCGCAGGAACTGGCTCAGGGTCCGGGTGCCTCGCGGCTGGTCCAGCCGCTGCTCGGGCCGGCGGTCGTCAGCCACGGCTGGCCCGTTCGCGCCAGTCCTCGGGCAGCAGGTGGTCCAGGACGTCGTCGACGCTCACCGCGCCGACCAGCCGGCCCTGGGCGTCGACGACCGGGGCGGCGACCAGGTTGTAGGTGGCGAAGTAGCGGGTCACCTCGGCCAGCGGGGCCTCGGGGTGCAGCGGCTCCAGGTCGTCGAGGACGCCGCTGACCAGAGTCGACGGCGGTTCCCGGAGCAGCCGCTGGATGTGCGCCAGCCCGAGGTAGCGGCCGGTCGGCGTGCCCGAGGGCGGGCGGCAGACGTAGACCTGGCTGGCCAGCGAGGGGGTGAGCTCGGGGGCGCGCACCCGGGCCAGCGCCTCGGCGATCGTCGCGTCCGGGGTGAGGATCACCGGCTCGCTGGTCATGATCCCGCCGGCGGTGTCCTCGGAGTACTTGAGCAGCTGGCGCACCGGCTCGGCCTCATCGGGCTCCATGAGCTCGAGCAGCCGGTTGCGGTCGACGTTGGACAGCTCGGCCAGCAGGTCCGCGGCGTCGTCGGGGTCCATCACCTCGAGCACGTCGGCGGCCCGGCGCTCCTCGAGCGTCCCGAGGATGACGATCTGCTCGGCCTCCGGCAGCTCGCCGAGCACGTCGGCCAGCCGCTCGTCGTCCATCGCCTCGGCCACCTCGTGCCGGCGCTTGATCGGCAGGTCCTGGAGCGCGTGCGCGACGTCGGCGGCGTTGAGCTCGCGGTAGGTGGCGATCAGCGTCTCGGCGCTCTGCCCGGTCTGCGGCAGGGACAGCCCGCCGACCTCGTCCCAGGCGAACTGGTGCAGCTGGCCGCGGCGGCCGAGCCGGCCCGGCTCCTGCACGGCCAGCCGGGACAGCACCCAGTCACCGATCCGGGTCTGCTCGATGGCGGCGTCGACCACCGTGGCCGGGCGGCCGGTCTCGTTGATCGTGACCTGCCGGTCCAGCAGCTCGCCGAGCACCAGCGTCTCGCCGGCCCGCTGCTCGAAGCGCTTGAGGTTCAGCGTGCCGGAGGACAGCACCACGGCGTTGGCGTCCATCCCGGTGACCCGGCCGATCGGGCAGAAGATCCGCCGGCGGGCGACGACCTCGATGATCAGGCCGAGGGCACGCGGCGCGGCCGTGCCGACGCGCAGCGCCACGACGACGTCGCGGACCTTGCCGGTCCGGTCGCCGTTGGGGTCGAAGACGGGGAGCCCGGCGATCCTCGAGACGTACGCCCTCGTCACCGTCGCCACGGCAGGAGGCTACCGTCGCGCCCGTGCCGTCCTCCGCACCTGACCGGCTGGACTACGAGGTCGTGGACGTGTTCGCGCCGCGACCGTTCAGCGGCAACCAGTTGGCCGTGGTGCTGGACGCCGGTTCCCTGACGACGGCGCAGTGCCAGACGCTGGCCGCCGAGTTCGGCTACTCCGAGACCACCTTCGCCAGCGGCTCCGCCGACCCCGCCGCGCACTACCGGGTGCGGATCTTCACCCCGCAGACCGAGCTGCCGTTCGCCGGGCACCCCAGCGTCGGGACGGCGCACACGCTCGTCCGGCTGGGCCGGGCGGCGCCCGGCGTGCTCCGCCAGGAGTGCGGGGTGGGCGTCGTCGACGTCGAGGTGGACGGGGACGGTGCCCGGCTGACCGGCGGTCCGGTGTCGCTGCGTCCCGGGCCCGGGCCCACCGAGCTCGCCGTCGCGGTGGGTCTCACCGCCGCGGACATCACCGGCCGCCCCGCCCACCTCGTCGGGTGCGGCATCGACTTCGCCCAGCTCGAGGTGCACCCGGCTGCGCTGGACCGCGCGGTGCCCGACCGGGGTGCCCTGCGGGCGCTGCTGCCCGACGCGCAGGGCGGCATCTCGCTGATCGCCTGGGACGGCGCCGCGGGCCGCGGCACCGTGCGGGTCTTCGCCGCCGGCCTCGACTGGCACGAGGACCCCGCCACCGGGTCGGCCGCGCTGGGCACCGGCATCTGGCTGGCCGCCGAGGGGCTGGTCGCCGACGGCGTCACCGACTACCTGCTGGCCCAGGGCGCCTCGGTGGGCCGGCCCTCCGAGCTCGCCGGCCGGGTCACGGCCGAGGCCGGCCGGGTGGTCGGGGTGAGCGTCTCGGGCGCGGTGCGGCCGGTCGCGGCCGGCACCATCCGCATCCCGGCGTGTTGAAGGACCCTGCTCCCCTGCAGCAGGGCCGTTCGGCGGCGCCGGCCTGGGCGGTCACCCGGCCGGGTGGTCGCGACGTCGGGATCATGGCGGTGGCCATCGTCGGGGTCTCCCTCTCCGGCCCGCTGACCGCGCTGGTCGCGACGTCCTTCCTGGCCCTGGCGTTCTGGCGCACCGCCGCCGGAGCGGCGCTGCTGCTGCCCGTCGTCCTGCTCCGCGAACGGTCGACGCTGACGGGCCTGCGGCCGCGG
>JAOPWO010000381.1 GCA_025965635.1 Modestobacter sp.
ACGGACCCGGCCGTGCCCACGAACCCGGCCGTGCCCACGGACCCGGCCGAGCCCACCGGAGCCATGACGACCACGGACCCGGCCGAGCCCACCGGAGCCATGCCGACCACGGGCGCGGCGCGGGCCCGCTGACCCAGCGTCCGGGAGGCATCTCACCTTCCCGGGTCGCCGTGGGGTGGGATCATGGGGAGGCCATGACTGTTCTGCCTCTCGTCTTCGACGCCCCGCGGCGCACCACGCCGCCCCGCCACCTCGCCGACCTCACCCGCGCGGAGGCGCGCACCGCCGCGGTCGAACTCGGGCAGCCGGCCTTCCGCGCCGACCAGCTGGCGCGGCACTACTACGCCGGCGTGACCGACCCGGCGCAGATGACCGACCTGCCGGCCGCCGTCCGGGCCGACCTCACCGCCGCCCTGCTGCCCGGGCTGCTGACGCCGGTGCGCCACCAGTCCGCAGACGGCGGACGCACCCGCAAGACCTTGTGGCGGCTGCACGACGGCGCCCTCGTCGAGAGCGTCCTGATGCGCTACCCCGAGCGAGCCACCGTCTGCATCTCCAGCCAGGCCGGCTGCGGCATGGCCTGCCCGTTCTGCGCCACCGGGCAGAGCGGCCTGACCCGTAACCTCTCCGCAGCCGAGATCATCGGCCAGGCCGTCGCTGCGGCGGCCGCCATGGCCAGCGGCGACATCCCTGGGGGCCCCGGCCGGCTGTCCAACGTCGTGTTCATGGGCATGGGGGAGCCGCTGGCGAACTACCCGCGCGTCCGCAAGACCCTCGACGCCCTGCTGACGCCCGCCCCGCACGGGTTGGGGCTGGCGCAGCGCTCGGTCACGGTCTCCACCGTCGGCCTGGTGCCCGCGATCCGCCGGCTCACCGAGGAGGGGCTCAACGTCACCCTCGCGGTGAGCCTGCACGCTCCGGACGACGAGCTGCGTGACACCCTGGTGCCGATCAACACCCGGTGGAAGGTGGCCGAGGTGCTCGGCGCGGCCGACGACTACGCGCGGCGCACCGGCCGGCGGTACTCCGTGGAGTACGCCCTGATCCGTGACGTCAACGACCAGCCGTTCCGTGCCGACTTGCTCGGGAAGCTGCTGTCGTCCCGGCTGGCGCACGTCAACCTGATCCCGCTGAACCCGACCCCGGGCAGCCCCTGGGACGCCAGCCCGCTACCCGCGCAGCGCGAGTTCGTCGCCCGGCTGCGGGCGGCCGGGGTGCCGACGACGGTGCGCGACACGCGCGGTTCGGACATCGACGGCGCCTGCGGTCAGCTGGCCGCCGCCGACCAGGTGGACGGCGTCCCGAGCGTGGCGCTGGCCACCCCGTCCGTGCCGCAGCCCCCGGTCGAGGAGTCCGTGTCGCTGGGCACCGATCCCGACGAGGCATGACCGCACCGGACACCGAGGGCGAGGCGCCCGGCCAGGCCGAGGCGCATGAGCACACGCACTCGGACGTGTCCGGAGGGTGGCTGCGGGCCGCCGTCTTCGGCGCGATGGACGGGCTGGTCACCAACACCGCGCTGGTGGCCGGCGTGGGTGGGAGCGGCGTGGGGGCCCACGCCGTCGTGCTGTCCGGGGTGGCCGGGCTCGCGGCCGGGGCCATCTCCATGGCGCTGGGCGAGTACACGTCGGTGACCACGCAGAACGAGCAGCTCGACCTCGAGGTCGCCAAGGAGCGGCACGAGCTGGCCACCAACCCGACCGGCGAGCAGCGCGAGCTCGCCGAGCTGTGGGAGGCCCGGGGACTGGACGCGCCGCTGGCCCGCGCGGTCGCCGAGCAGTTGTCCCGCGACCCCGAGCAGGCGCTGCGGGTGCATGCGCTCAACGAGCTGGGCCTGGACCCCGAGGACAAGCCCTCCCCGATGACCGCGGCGGTGTCCTCGTTCCTGTGCTTCGCCGTCGGCGCCGTCGTGCCGCTGCTGCCCTTCCTGCTCGGCGCCCCGGTGCTCTGGCTGGCCCTGCTCTGCGGAGGCGTGGGCCTGGTGGTGGCCGGGGTGCTGTCCGCGCGCTTCACCGCGCGACCCTGGTGGCAGGCGGGCCTGCGGCAGTTGCTGTTCGGAGCCGTGGCCGCCGGCGTCACCTACCTGATCGGCCTGGCGATCGGCTCCGGCGCCGGCTGAGCTGCCCAGCCGGGAACCTCAGGGCCGGTTATCGGCGCTGCCGGCCTCGTCGGTCAGCACCACTGCGTAGGCGGGGGCGGCGTCCGGGGCCGTCGGGCAGCCGGCCGCGGCCACCGTGAAGGGGACGCCGGCGGCCACCGAGGACGGCGCCGTCGGCGTGCTGCCCGGTGCCGGCTGCCCTGCGGCCGACGCGGTCGTCCCGGATGCGAGGACCGCCACGGCGCTGCCGATGCCGAGTCCGGCCACCAGCGCGGCCCGGGCGCGGGCCAGTCCGGTCATCGTGACCTCCGGTGGGTGGCGGCCCGGACGGACCGGACCTGTCCCGGCACTGTGCAGATGCCGTGACCCTGCGTCCGGTCGCACGTGGCTCCGGACACGCCGGACCGACGACGACCGCGCCCCAACCGCCCCAGGAGCCGGTGCCGCGGTCAGCGGCGCCGGTTCAGTTCCGGCGCCAGGCGTTCTTCCGCCGGCGGACGTCCCAGATCAGGATGCCGATCAGGAGGAGCCCGGAGCCGACCACCCAGATGTCCTCGACCCGGCCGTCGTGGTTGCCGAAGAGCATCGCGAACAAGAAGACGATCGGCAGGATCAGGGCGATCCGGCCGTACTTGCCCATTTCGTGGTGCCAGCCCCACTCCTCGGGCCGCTCGTGCTGGACCGGGGTGTCGCCGGCCCGCACGATGCCCTCTTCCCGGGTGGACTGCTCGATCACCCGGGCGCTGGTCTGGTGGCCCATCCCGCGGGCGCTGTGCTCACTCACTTGGCTTCCTCGCTGGCGCTCGTCGGCCGCGTTCGCGGCACTGCTGTGCTGGACGGCGAGCTCGCACGCTCGCTCACAGGGGGGATGATGCCAGGCCTGCGGGAGCGTCACCCGGCGACCGGCGGGACGGCGGCCGGTGTTGCGAGGATGGGCCCGTGAGTGAGCCGCGGAAGATCACCGTGCTGGGGTCCACCGGGTCGATCGGCCGGCAGGCGATCGCCGTTGCCCGGCAGAACCCCGACCGCCTGCGGGTGACCGCCCTGGCCGCCGGGGGCGCGAACGTCGCCCTGCTCGCCGACCAGGCGCTCTCGCTCGGGGTGCGCACGGTCGCGGTCGCGCGGGCCACCGCCGCCCAGGACCTCCAGCTCGCCTTCTACGCCGCCGCCTCCAAGCGGGGCTGGGCGCATGGGCAGTACGCGCTGCCGGAGATCCTCGCCGGGCCCCGCGCCGCCGAGGAGCTGGCGTCCCGCCCGGCCGACGTCGTCCTCAACGGGATCAGCGGGTCCATCGGCCTGCGACCCACGCTCGCCGCCCTGAAGGCCGGCCGCACCGTGGCGCTGGCCAACAAGGAGTCGTTGGTCGCCGGGGGTGCGCTGGTCACCGCCGCGGCCGCGCCGGGCCAGCTGGTGCCGGTCGACTCCGAGCACTCGGCCCTGGCGCAGTGCCTGCGGGGTGGGGCCCGCGGCGAGGTGGCCCGGTTGGTGCTCACTGCCAGCGGCGGCCCGTTCCGTGGCCGCAGCGCCGCCGAGCTCGCCGACGTCACGCCCGAGCAGGCCCTGGCCCACCCGACCTGGGACATGGGCCCGGTCGTGACGATCAACTCCGCCACCCTGGTCAACAAGGGGCTGGAGCTGATCGAGGCCCACCTGCTCTTCGACGTCCCCTACGCCGACATCGACGTCGTGGTCCACCCGCAGTCGGTCGTGCACTCGATGGTCACCTTCGCCGACGGGGCGACGATCGCCCAGGCCAGCCCGCCGGACATGCGACTGCCCATCGCGCTGGCGCTGGCCTGGCCCGACCGGCTGCCCGACGTCCAACCCGCGCTGGACTGGTCCACCGCGAGCAGCTGGGAGTTCGCGCCGCTGGACGCAGAGGCGTTCCCCGCCGTGCGGCTGGCCCGGCAGGCGGGGGAGGCCGGCGGCGTCGTCCCGGCGCTGTACAACGCCGCCAACGAGGAGGCGGTCGCGGCCTTCGTCGCCGGACACCTGGCGTTCCCGGCCATCGTGCAGGTGATCACGCGTACCCTCGACGAGGCGCCGGACCTCGGCGTCCCCACCTGCGTCGAGGACGTGCTGGCCGCGGAGAAGTGGGCCCGGGAGCACGCCCGCGCCGCGATCGCCGGAGGCTGAACTGAGCGGGTTCCTGTTGACGGTCCTCGGGATCGTCGCCTTCGCCGTCGGCCTGCTGTTCTCGATCGGCTTCCACGAGTTCGGCCACTTCTTCTGGGCCCGGAAGTTCGGCATGCGGGTCCCGCAGTTCTTCGTCGGCTTCGGCCCGACCGTGTTCTCCCGGCGGCGCGGGGAGACCGAGTTCGGCATCAAGGCCGTGCCGCTGGGCGGCTACATCCGGATCGTCGGCATGATCCCGCCGGCCGAGGAGGGCGAGAGCAAGCGCGCCACCCGGATGCGCAGCTTCATC